>DATNQP010000204.1:0-10698 GCA_036703965.1 Leptolyngbyaceae cyanobacterium | reverse complement strand
ATCGCTGATTTTGTTCAACGAGGTTAGGTTAGTGTTAAGCTTTCAAACTATTAATTTGTCTAGGTTCGAGGCGTTTGGGATTGTTTTGTCTTCCTCAAGCGCATTTACCAATGTACATTCCTCAATAGGAACTGTCAACCCCTTGAGCAATTTTTTTTTTAAATCTCTCAAATGCATTGTCTCCCCTGGCTTTGCGCAACAATGAATTAGGCGTTTTGGGCAGGATTGATATGGAGGTATCTGTGAATTTTCAGTCAGTGATTGCTACTTTGCATCAATTTTGGACCGATCGCGGTTGCTTGATTGCCCAGCCCTACGACACAGAGAAAGGGGCAGGCACGATGAATCCTCATACATTTTTGAGAGCCATTGGACCTGAGCCTTGGTCGGTAGCCTATATTGAACCGTGCCGACGACCGACAGATGGACGCTATGGCGAAAATCCCAACCGCTACCAGCACTACTATCAGTACCAAGTGCTGATTAAGCCTTCACCAGATAATATCCAGGAGATTTACCTTGATTCCCTCAAGGCACTAGGTATTCATCCTGAAGACCATGACATTCGGTTTGTCGAAGACAATTGGGAATCTCCAACATTAGGAGCTTGGGGTGTGGGCTGGGAAATTTGGTTAGACGGAATGGAAGTTACCCAATTTACTTACTTCCAACAGTGCGGCGGCATTGATTGTCGTCCAGTCTCAATTGAGATTACCTATGGACTGGAGCGACTAGTCATGTATCTCCAGAACGTCGATGCTTTTACTAAAATCCGCTGGAATGATCGCATTAGCTATGGGGATGTTCACCTTCAGGGAGAAGTTGAGCAGTGTACCTATAACTTTGAGGCATCTAACCCGGACTTGCTGTTCACGCTATTTGCTCTCTACGAGCAGGAGGCAGAGCAACTCAGCCAGAAGGGGCTTGTTCTCCCTACACTTGACTACGTTTTGAAGTGTTCTCACACCTTCAATTTACTGGATGCTAGAGGCGTTATTTCAGTTACGGAGCGGACACGCTACATTGGCAAAATCCGTAACTTGGCAAGGCGAGTCGCTCAACTTTATTTGCAACAGCGGGAGGCTTTAGGCTTTCCACTCAAAACAGCCTGAGTCAGACTACGCTTCAGTGTCTGGATAGAGCAATTAGCCGCTAAAGTTGAGCATCTAGTTCTTGCTTGTAGGCTAATTCCTGCAACCATTACAGTTAGATTGTCAAAAGAATAACTCAGCTAGGACGGGTCAAGCATATGGAAAATCTGAGTGAGCTGCTAGAACCTATTGCCAGCCAATTTCGGAATTTGGGAATTCCTGATCCGGTTGTTCATTGGGGACATCCATTGATGATGGCGATTGTAATCTTTGTAATGGGGAGTTTTGTTGGGTTGGCGGGATGGCGTGGACGGGTGGTAGCAGATAAGGAGGCAGCAAGTAAAAGTAGGGCAGACCACCGCCAGCTTGCACCGTGGATGTTTCTCTTTCTGGCAGCAGGCTACACTGGCGGACTTTTGTCGTTGGTGATGCAAAATCAGCCCATTTTAGAAAGTCCACACTTTTGGACAGGTTCAACTGTAGTGATTTTATTAGCCGCTAATGGTGTTATTTCGTTAGCTGGGTTTGGGGGCAACAAAAGTTGGATGCGTACTGTTCACGCCTATCTAGGTAGTACAGCACTTTGTCTAATGTTTTTTCATGCCTTACTGGGATTGAAACTCGGTTTAGCAATCTGATGAATCCCGCTACCGGTACTGTTCTGAGTTTGGCTTATATTCTTGGTTTACTGTCTACGGCAAGTTTAGGTTTACCGACTGGCGCTGTTACTTGGCAAGAGTATAGTTTCTTGGTCATAGGAGTAGTTGTTCTAGGGATCGTGGCAGCGATCGCACTCCCCCGGTTCTGGCGAACGGGACCAAGACCCAGATTGTGGATAGCAGCTGGAATCGTTGGCGCTTTAGCCCCCCTATATTTTCAAGCGCGAGTGCCGCACCCAGCGTCAAATGATATTAGCCAGTTTATTCGCTCTGCTGGTGGTACAGTCTCAGAGCAAGTGGTTACAGTTCAAGGGAAGGTTGAGAGTTTGCCTCGCCTGACGCGCTCCTCAAAGGGGCAATTCTGGTTAGAAGCAACCCAGTTGAATGAAGTTGAAAGTAGCGATAAGGCCGGTGGTACCAGTAAGGGAGTAACGGGCAAGTTATATGTGACTGTACCGCTGCTACAGGCAACTGGTCTTTATCCTGGTCAAAACATTACTGTCACCGGCGTTTTATATAAACCTAAGCCACCAGCGAATCCAGGTGCTTTTGATTTTAGTGCTTATTTGGCGAAAGAGAGTGCTTTTGCTGGTTTTAGTGGGCGTCAAGTCGATGGGGCTGACGAACAGCAAAAAGACCGCTGGGGATTGTGGGTATTACGGCAGCGAATTACCCGTTCACAAGTACTCTGGCTGGGTAGTCCAGCAGGCTTGCTTGTGAGTTCAATGGTTTTAGGAAATCAAGCAGTAGATATACCCTATGATATCCGTGACCAGTTTATTCAGAGTGGATTGGCTCATACTTTAGCCGCATCTGGGTCTCAAGTTTCTTTAATTCTGGGTTTGGTACTGGTACTGACCAAGGGGTTTTCGCTAAAAACACAATTAATTTTTGGAACCAGTGCTTTAGCTATTTTTGTTTGCCTAACAGGATTGCAGCCTTCAGTCCTGCGAGCAGCGATTATGGGAGTTGGGGCTTTAATTGCTCTAGTGACACAACGGAAAGTCAAACCGTTAGGCTCGTTGTTGGTTACAGCAACTCTATTGCTGCTATTCAATCCCCTTTGGATTTGGAATTTAGGATTTCAGCTGAGCTTTTTAGCCATGTTGGGGTTGCTAGTTACGGTACCGCTGTTGACAAAGCCATTCGACTGGCTACCACCAGCGATCGCTTCCTTGATTACAATTCCTCTGGCTGCCTCCTTATGGACATTACCCCTACAACTTTATGTCTTTGGCATAGTTGCACCCTACAGCATTGCAGCAAATATTATCTCTGCTCCATTAATTGCGATTATTAGTATTGGTGGTGTCATCAGTGCCTTAGGGGCATTAATGTCGCCAGTTGCAGGCAGCGCTCTTGCCTACGTACTAAGCTATCCGACTCAGGTATTGATAGCGGTAGTGGAATTTTTTAACAAGTTACCGGGAAGTTCAGTAGCAGTTGGGACAATTTCCCTCGTGCAACTACTGCTGCTATATGGGCTGATTGGAATCAGCAATATTAGCAAGAGGTGGCAACGTCGATGGTGGTTAGTAGGTTTGGTAGCTGTAACTTTAGTAGCACTTCCTGTTTGGCAAACCAAGACAGCACAGTTTCGAGTTACGGTGTTAGCGACAGCTCAAGAGCAAGTTTTGGTGATTCAAGACCGAGGGCAAGTGACATTAGTTAATAGTGGGGAAGACGATACAGCAAGCTTTACCGTGCTACCTTTTCTGCAAAAGCAGGGGGTTAATCAAATTAATTGGGCTGTTGCTGTAGATTCACAACCCCATCTCAGAAGTGGTTGGCTCCAGATGTTGGAAAGCTTGCCAATTAAGACGTTTTACGATAGTGCTGACCCACAAACCGCCTCAGGCGATACTCAGGTGAAGGAAGCTGCTACATCCCAGTCGGCGATCGCTAATGCAGTTCAATCCCAACAGGGGAACTACCAGTTGGTGCCAACGGGTCAAAAAATGTCTGTTGGTTCTATACCCATAGAATTAATCAGCAGCGAACCACGGATGTTGCAGCTGCAAATCCTCGACCAGAGTTGGTTACTCTTGGAAAATGTTAAACCAGATGTCCAACAACAGCTAGCAAAAACAGGCAATCTACCTCGAACTCAAGTGCTTTTGTGGTCTGGAGAACGTCTAACGATAGAACTGTTAGAGGCAGTGAAACCAAACGTGGCGATCGCTTCATCTAATACCCTCGACTCAGATGCAGCGCAGCTACTGCACAATGCTAAAGTCCCTCTCTACTGGACTGGTCGTGACGGTGCTATCCAGTGGACGCCAACTGGTGGTTTTGAAACAACCCTTGAGACAAGCAATAACGACGCTCCGTTACTGTAGAATGCTAGTCAATCGTCCTTGATGTCAGTAGAATATCGGAGGATACTCCAACCGAGAGGAGAGGTGGCAGAGCGGTTGAATGCGGCAGACTCGAAATCTGTTGAAGGGTCAAACCTTCCGGGGGTTCGAATCCCCCCCTCTCCGTTTAAGACTTATCGATGATTGTAATGGGCTTGACGCCTTCAACTGTTGGTGTTGTACAACCAATTATTTGGCTATGAGAATAGCCTAGTGCTTTAAGAGCAGATAAACATGCATCGGCTTGTTCAGAGGGAATTGTTGCGAGAAGACCCCCAGCCGTTTGAGGGTCAAATAGTAGCGGATACTTAGGAGAAGTACTGACTTGCGATAAATTACTAATCGAATAGGATGCTCGTAGATTCTCCAGTTGAAGAGAGCTAGTAATTCCCATTTGCAGTGTCTTTAATGCCCCTTCCAAAACCGGAATTGCCTCTAAATCTAATTGAACGGCAACGCCGGAGGCTTTAACCATTTCTAGTAGGTGTCCCAGCAGCCCAAAGCCAGTAACATCCGTACAGGCACTGGCTCCATGTTGAATAAATACCTTAGCAGCTTCCTGATTTGACAGCAGCATTGAGCAAACAGCCTCATCAATCCACCGACCTTTGCAAAGTAAGCGCATATTAGCTGCAAATAGGGTACCAGTACCTAGTGCTTTGGTTAGAATCAGGAGTTGACCTGGCTTCATGCCACCTTTTCGCAGCAGTTGGTTCGGAGTGACGAGACCATTGCAAGCCAGTCCGAAAGCTAATTCTGTACCTTCTGTAGTATGACCTCCGATCAGTGGAGCTTGAGCCTTGTACAGCACATTCATCGCACCAGATAGGAGTTGATAGAGAGTTTCCTCAACTTTCTCTTCAGTAGCATAAGGAACTGTCACGAGTGCCAAGGCGCTTTGAGGGGTAGCTCCCATTGCAAAAATATCGCTCAAGCAGTGATTGCTGCTGATTTGACCAAAGGTATAGGGGTCATTAATTAAGGAACGAAAATAATCAATGGTATGTACCATCAATTGACCCACTGGCACTTGCACCACGGCTGCATCATCGCGCGTCTCTAATCCCACAAGAATATCTTCTCGCTTAGCCGGATGGTGTTCAACTTGCAGCCGTTGCAAGACTCGCTCTAGGGTTGTACTACCCACTTTCGAGCCGCAACCGGCGCAATGCATTTGATTTTGGATTGGTATTTGCTGAATCTCAGGTCTGGGTTGTCTGGACTCTGGACTCATTTGAGGCAAGTCTCTGAAGCGATTTATGAACTTGCGATCAATATGGTCTTTCCAGCGCCATAGTAATCGGGATTGCCAGCCTAATGATCCCCAAGAAGCGATCGCGCAACGGGATGCAGTAGCGTCCTTCCTTCCCTTCCTTCCTCCATCACCAGTACCAATTAAGCTTAAGTAGCGCTTCTGCGGTTTGTACGGCTTGAGAGGTTTTGAAAGTAAAATTCGTTGCAGATTTTGAAATAAAGGCTTTCCCTGACGCACAGCAAATACCCCTGCTTTGGGGCGGGGATGATTAATCATTGTGGCGATGTCACCGGCGGCAAAGATGTGGGGATGAGAGATAGATTGCAAGGTGTCGCTGATTAGGATAAAGCCAATTAAATCTGTTTTTAGTCCAGAGTGCTGAATCCAGCTGGGTGCAGAAGCTTGAGTTACCCAGAATGTGTAGTCACACTGCACGGCTAAACCCGACTGACACCGAATTTTCCCAGGTAGAACCTCACATACTGTTTCCCCAAGATGCAGCTGAACACCCCGATTTATCAAAACTTTCTGGAGGCGTCGGCGTACCCAAGGATTATGATTGGGCATGAGTTCAGCACCACGGTGGAATAAATGGATTTGTAGAGGCGTCTCTTGTCGGTATCCATCTTGAGACGGTGCTGTTGTTTGAAAGATTTGATGCAGACGCCGTTGCATTGTCATAGCCAATTCCACACCCCCAGCACCACCCCCCACGATGCTCAGACAAATTGGTTTTTGAGGATTCTTGGTAAATCCCTCGATCAATTGATTCCATTTTCTTAAAAATTGAGGTACCGGTTTGCCGGGGATTGCGTATTCAGCTGCTCCGGGTACAGCAATATGTGCTGGGGTGCTGCCAATATCAATAGACAACAGATCAAACGCTACAGGTGGGTGATTGGCACAGAGAACTTTATTGTTTTCTAAATCAAGACCAACGGCTTGATCGATGTAGAGTTGGGCTTGAGCAAATCCGGCAAGGCGTCGCAAATCAATATGGCATTCGTCAAAATCATAGAAACCGGCAACATGACCGGGTAACATCCCTGAATAAGGCGTATGGGAGGCTTGGGTAATCAGTGTCAGCCGTACTCCTGGCAACGGGTTCATGCCAAACATCCTCAGGGCGATCGCATGACTATGACCGCCACCAATTAACACTAAGTCTTTAACAATAGGATGGGTCACCTGCTGCATTTGCTAAAGCCAGTTCTTCACGTCGGTCACTGAAATTATCGTAATTGCCTCAGGAGCAACCTGCTGATTGGAGGATAGTCCTGCCAGGAGTTTCAAGCTACACTACGCTCTGTAATGGACTGGCGCGTAAGCGTCTAACTCTATGATTGACCTCTAGACCTTTACAACCCCCAACGGACGCAAAGCTTCCATCATGTTGGAGGAAGTTGAGCTTCCCTACAACGTCCATAAGATTGACATTACAAAAGGTGACCAGTTCATGCCAGAGTTCGTAGCTATTAATCCGAATAGTAAAATTCCTGCGATCGTAGATCAAGACACTGGCATCACGGTTTTTGAGTCTGGGGCAATCCTCATTTATCTAGCAGAGAAAGTACGCAAGCTCTTACCAACTAATGATAAAGAGCGTTTTCAAGTATTGTCTTGGCTGATGTTGCAGATGGGCAGTGTCGGGCCAATGTTTGGTCAGTTGAACCACTTCAAGAAATTTGCTCCGGAAAAGATTCCCTATGCCATTGAGCGTTATGAGAAGGAAACCCTACGGCTTTACAGTGTCTTAGACAAACAACTGGCGGAGCGAGAATTCATCTGTGGTGATTACTCGATTGCTGATATTGCGACATATCCCTGGGTCACGATACATGAATGGCAAGGGTTAACGCTCGACTCCTACCCAAATCTCAAGCGTTGGGTGGAGACAGTGCAGCAGCGTCCGGCAGTAGAGCGCGGTATGGCAGTACCAGCTTAGGGACTTCCAAAAAAAGCTAAGCTGCTAGGAGTGATTGAATACAACTTGTCGTTTTGGGTACTGGCAATAATTCTGAGTTCTCAGTGCGTGAGTTTTGAATTAGGAAGTTCAACTCAAAACTCTTCTTCCCACTCCCTAATCCTTATTCCCTCAAGGTAACTGTAGCTGAGCTTGTGCATTGAAAAATTGGCGCGTCAGTCCTTGCGTAACCAATACCGTTGTTATGAGGTTGGTAAAAGCAAGCATCAACATGATTAATATCTGGTAAGACGCTGCATCTAAGGGGTTAATGCCGCTGAGCAGTTGACCCGTGATCATTCCGGGTAGGGTAACAACGCCAACGACCATCATTTGGTTGAGGGTAGGAATTAGTCCGGCACGGACGGCATCTTTGCGGTATATTGTCACAGCCTGTTGTGGTGTTGCACCCAAACTCAGATGGGTTTCGATTTCAAGGCGGCTGGAGCCAATTGTACTGACAAGGCGTTCGCCTGCGATCGCAGCTCCGTTCATTGCATTTCCTAGGACTATACCCGCTAACGGAATCAGGTACTGCGGCTCATACCAGGTTTCCGGTTGGACGATCAACAGGTTGGTATAACTCAACGTCAGAGCTGTACTGAAGAAAATTGAACCGAATACCACAGGCAACAGCCGGGGAATCTTTTTACCAATGCGATTGCGGGCAGTAATTGTGGCAATCGTCAGCATTACCATTAACACGCCTAGTACGGCTAAGGGGTTGTTTAAGGCAAAGATTATAGCCAGGATATACCCAACTCCCAGTAGTTGCACGACAGTTCGCAGTGTAGCGATCGCTAGGCTGCTTTCTAATCCCAAGCCTTGCCAACTGGATAAACCAATAGCGATCGCGATCATGCCCAATCCCCAGACTAAGTCTGCCAGGTCAAGTTTAATTAAAGAATCCACATCTTTGCTGCTCACTCGCTGTGTTGACTATTTTCCCAGATTCTCTGTTCATGACCTGCTGGCACTAATGTCACCCGCGTTTGAAACAATTTGAAGACTTTATCATTCTGAGGAAATACGGATTGGGAACACCTGGATTCCCTTTTGCCGCAAAATTTGATTGTATTTAAGTAAAAATTCTAGGTGTAAGCGAGTGAATTCTATCCCCCCTATTGACCTGATGCGGCAGTACAAAACTATTGGGAAAGAAGTAAGTGCTGCTGTCCAGGATGTTCTGACCTCCGGACGTTATATCGGTGGTCCCCTAGTAGAAAGCTTTGAGCAACAGTTTGCTAATTACGTGGGTGCCGTTGCCTGCGTAGCGTGCAACTCCGGCACGGATGCCCTTTATCTAGCCCTACGAGCTTTGGAGATTGGACCGGGGGATGAGGTGATTACGACACCCTTCACCTTTATTGCTACTGCTGAAGTCATTACGGCGGTTGGTGCCACACCCGTTTTTATCGATATCGACGCCCAAACTTTCAATTTTGACGTCACTCAGATTGCGGCTGCTATCACTGACAAAACTAGAGCAATTATGCCGGTTCACCTGTTTGGTCAGCCGGTGGATATGAGTGCTGTTATGAGCATAGCCCAGGCTCACGACATCGCTGTGATTGAAGACTGTGCCCAAGCTACAGGTGCCCAATGGCAAGGAAAAAAGGTCGGCAGCATTGGACATATTGGTTGTTTTAGTTTCTTTCCCACCAAGAATTTGGGAGCTTGTGGCGATGGCGGGGCAGTAGTCACTAACGACGAGAGCATCGCGGCATCAATACGAAAGCTACGAGAACACGGCATGGCGAGCCGTTATTGTCATGAAGCAACTGGAATTAACAGCCGCTTGGATGCCTTGCAAGCAGCTATCCTCCAAATTAAGCTGCCTTACTTGGAGCGATGGAATGATGCACGTCGTGAGGTTGCCGCCTATTATCACCAACTGTTGAATCCAGTACCAGGGGTAGTAATTGCCCAAGAAATTGCTGGGGGACATTCTGTCTGGAATCAGTACACCATTCGTTTAACCAAAGACAGCAGCAGTGGTAACTATCGGGACGAGGTACGCAGGCGGCTACAGCAACTCGGTATCAGTTCTATGGTTTATTACCCATTGGCTTTGCACTTGCAGCCAGTCTACAAAAGTTTAGGCTACCAAGTGGGTCAGTTGCCGGTAACTGAGCAAACCTGTCATGAGGTATTGTCTCTACCAATGTTTCCAGAACTGTCCTTCGAGGAGCAGCAACAAGTGGTCTATGCTTTGAAGGATTGCCTGGTTTAAAGAGTAGAAGGGGAGCAGGGGGAGCAGGTTGAAGGCTGAAAATTTATACCAGTTTTCTAACCTTCAACTTTCTCACCCTGCAACCGGTAACGCCTTCTAGCCTGCAACCTCCAACCGTTCAACCTTCAACCCTTCAAGGGCTTCAACCAGACTGCGGACAGCTGCTACCATTGCTACTTCGTTATCCAACTGATTGATGGCGGAACCGACACCAACACCTCTGGCACCCGCAGCTATTGCCATCGGGACGGTCACACTTGATAAACCGGAAGCACACAACACAGGCACAGTGACGGCACGGGAAATCTCATAAGCAGCTGCCAAGGTCGGTGCAGCTTTTTCAATCAAACCCAATGTACCAGCTGATCGCGGGGTACTGCTGGTTCCACCTTCAGTTTGGATAATGTCGGCACCGGCTTGAACCAATTCTTCGGCTAGTTGCACTTGCTGATCTAGCTTCAGGATATGGGGGACAGTAACAGATAGGGTGATATCAGGCAGGAGCGATCGCGTTTTTTGGGTCAGTGCTAAGACTTCTTCTGCCTCAAACCGCCGTCCCTGAGCGTAAAAGCTATCGAAATTCCCAATTTCGATGAGGTCTGCACCCGCTTGGACAGCGCTCACAAATTTGTTAGGTTCCACAGCGGAAACACAAATCGGTAGATTAGTTAACTGGCGAACCATCCGTACCAAATCCGGGTCGGCGGCGATATCCACGAAGCTAGCACCACCCCGGTCAGCTGCCTTGACGGTCGCTGCCACGCTCTTGGGATCAAAGTTGTTCAAGCCGCTAATTACTTTGAGGACTCGGCTTCGGTCGAATGCTTTTTGTAGTGTAGGACGCATAGTTATAGTTTCTCTTCACCCTCATTATCAACTACATTTTTCTATCTTAAGAGTCTGGTAGAAAGAGAAGATATTTGCTTAGACTAGAAGATACGGAGATCGCGTATCATCCTGTCGTCAGCGGCTCATGAATTTTTCGCCTGGAAACCTGTCTTCCTTTCACTCAGATGTCTTGCAGCAAACTCAGCTAGGTCAGCTGTGTGGTCAACCACAGCTGTTTCGGGCTCGCTATGAGGTGCTGCGGATGATTGGTCGAGGAGGGTTTGGGGTAACTTTTCTGGCTAGAGATGTGAT
>DATNQP010000203.1:0-7949 GCA_036703965.1 Leptolyngbyaceae cyanobacterium | reverse complement strand
TCATGCTTGTGTTTTGTGCTTATACATTTGTTTTATGGCACACAAAAACTGGAGGATTAAGAAGGCGTTGGACCTCGAAACCTTTGAACACCTTTACTGAAGCATTAGAGGCGTTTCGGACAGCGATGTCTTTCCGTTTTGTGGAGTGGCTAAACCACAACCGTGACGTATTCTTAGCTTAAAAAGTTGCTTTGGGCTTTATTTGGGCTTGAGATCTGTTTAAGTCCCGTTAAGTTGACACCAATGAATGCTGTCCCGCCACTACTGGCGTATGCAGTAGGAAAGCAAATTTTAACAACAGCACTGTTCAACCAATTTCAACAGCAACGAGCAGAGGGTCAAACCATGAGCAGCTCGCTAGTTGCCTGACTCTGTTGGCTTGCTGGCGAGCGAATAGAGACGCGCTCACGTTCGTTAGAGACTTAAGTCGGGTACTTTAGATGCAGCGAGCGAATAGATATTTTCCTGGCATGAAGGGAGCAAGCCACTGCGATCGCCATAGGGTAAACTGGCGGCGAAAGCTTATGTTCAACTTGCTATCATTCCTCCGCTAACAGAGCTTCCATTTGCTCGATCAGTTTTTTGAGTGCTTGTTGTTTTTCAGGATTGTCCCAAAACTTCGCTTTTTGCAAACGATTAGATGTTTCCTTGAAGAGGCTTTTGAGGGACTGAGGTTTTGAATGAGGCTTCTGAAGTGCTCGAATTCGTAAGAGGATTTCTTTAAGTGAGAGATTCTCTTGTATTGCCTCGAAAAGTAACGTTTGCCGAGCGTCGGCATCCTTAAGGCGAGCGATTGCTTGCGCCTTAGTGTATTCAATTCGACCTTGGCGCAAGGCATTGATGACCTCATCCGGTAGGTTGAGTAAGGGAAGCCGACTACTCACGAAGGATTCCCAACTCATCAGTCCCAGAGAGTCAAACATTGTCCTCACCAGCTCCCCCTCCTGGCTACCCAAAACGTTTTGGGTAACTTTGCCTTTCACCTCATTTTGCATTCGGTAAAGCAAGGTGCGAGCCTCTTCAATACTGCTCGATAATTGGGTAGCCAACAGTTGCAAAATGGCCTCTGTTTCTTCGACAGGATTTAAGTCCTCGCGCTGGAGGTTTTCAATCAATGATAGCTGGAGAGCCTCTTCATCGGTTAGCTCCCTGATCACAACAGGGATATCCGTCAATCCCGCCTTTTGGGCCGCTCGGTAACGACGCTCCCCCGCGACTAACTCATATTCTCCAGGATGTACAAGTCGCACCAACAGAGGCTCTAGGATACCTAGTTTCTTAACTGAAATAGTCAATTGCTCTAACTTTTCTGGATCGAAGTAGCGTCGGGGCTGCTGTTGAGGTAAGCGGATCGAGCTAATTGCCACCAACTGTGCAGCGGCGGCTGGAGGTTCTCCTAAAAGAGCGGCTACACCTCTCAACTTACTTGTATAGGGCTGATCTTTTTTGCTCACGACTTGTTAGAGTTTCTCTAAACCTATGGCAATGCGTTCTAAGATAGCAACGGCGGGATGCTTTGGACTGGACTTGGCTAAAGGCAATCGCTTTTCGGAAGCGTCAGCAAAAGCAATCGAGCGAGGAATCGGCTCGTAAACCTTAGCCAATGGGGAAAGCTGTTCAGAAATAGCTTTGAGAGTCCGACTTTCTTGAGCTGTACGACCGTCGTACATCGTGGGAATAAATCCTGCGATCACTAGATTTCGATTAACCTTAGAGCGAAGTCGAGCCACTGTATTCAACAGCAAATCCGTTCCCTGAAATGCCTTAAATTGAGTTTGGATCGGGACGAGTACGTGAGTGGAGGCAACTAGGCTAATCACGCTTAAAATTCCCAGGCTGGGAGGACAATCGATAAAGATCAAGTCGTAATTATCGAGAACGGGAGCTAGAGCCTCTTTAAGGCGCATCTCCCGCATCAGGGCGCTAACCAATTCCAGTTCAGCCGCACTCAAGTTGATGTTTGAAGGAGCGATATCCAGTCCGTGAATTTTGCCATGAATGGGCAGCAGTTCTTCTCCCGCGATCGCTTCATATACAGTTGTTGTCAACTCGACCGGGTCAAGTCCCATGAAAGTGGTTAATGAGGCTTGGGGGTCTAGATCGACCAAGAGAACGCGATGCTTTCGTTGCGCTAGATGGTAGCCCAGGTTCATGGTCAGTGTACTCTTTGCTACGCCTCCCGATTGATTAAATAGTGAAATTACCTTGGTCAAGGTCTTGTACCCTCATGGCGAAAGTTGTATCCCAAACATTAAACTTCTAAACTGACTGACACAAAAACGTGGGGTGAGAACTTTCTGTCCACGCACTTAAATTCCAACTCGCTCCAAATCATAACTCTCTAAACAACCGTCGTCGCCATTCATTATGAGCTTGATGTCAGAAGGCTCACCTAAGTACAGGTCGCCGTAAAAGGGATACGGAAATGGACAAAACGCTTCAGCGTACAAGGCATTTCAGGACTATATGAGAGGAAACGACCGGGGCGTCCTCCGGTTTTTTCCCCCTCAAGTAGCTCTGTACCTGGTTAAACTAGCCTGTGAACTCCCTGACACTCAAGGGCGCTCCCTGTGCCAATGGGATAGCAAGGAATTGGCAGCTCAGTTGATGCAGTTGGAGTGGTGGGAAGTATCTCCCCAACAACCATCAGGCGCATCTTATCCGGACATCGACTCAAGCCCTGGCGACATCATTTGTGGCTATCTCCCAAAGTGCCACGAGATGCTGACGAGAGCTAAAGCCATCCAAGAGATTGCATCACTCTATACACGTCCACTGAACCCAGATCAAATGGTGCTGTGTGTAGATGAGAAGACTTCTGTGCAACCCCGCCCCCGCTCTCGCCAAGACGTTGCCTGCCAAACCTGGAGTGCCTGTAAGAGTTGAGAATGAGTATGAACGCCTAAGAAGTCGTTAGCTGAGCAATTGGCAGCATACATTGCCGAATGGAATACAATCGCTCATCCGTTTAATTGGACGAGATCGTCGGTGGCGAGGGTGATGGCGAAGTGCGAAATTAACCAAGTCACGTTTGCGATCGCGTCTTGATTTCCGTACCCCTTTTACGGCGACCTGTACTTAGGGGCACCTTACGGAGCATAACGATGGCACGATTACACTCCACCCTTCAATCTGGCGTACAAAGGACTGCCTGAGTCATTTTTTCCTACGCCAAGGCTTGGTTCAATGCTGCAACTCTCACCAAAAGTTTCCATAGAGTTTTTGCCCTTATAGGAGAGCATTTTCATGCTTAGCAAACACCTAGGCATCTCAGGAGATGAACCGTTCCCAAAAGCTCAGGGTTTAATATAATATTTTATACTTTTAATTTGCGCCCCTTTCTCAGCAATTATACTTATACGCTAGAGTTAGGGAAAAATTAGGGAAGCGATCGGCGGGGGAAAGCTTGTATCGCTGGGGGCAGTGAATGTCGTAAACTCAGATAGATTGAGAATCGGTCGCACCAGGAGTTTCCGCAAAGGAGTCACGGCGACCCTCTGCATAAAGAACAGATGCCCCCAGCTTGGGGGATGTAAAACTCAATTGCCCATGTTCGTTAGGTTTGGCGCTCGCTGGAGCGGGGCTGTCAGCCACGGGTTGTAGGGCTTTTGTTATCGACTGAAATGAGCGGTTTCTCTTATGCTGTGCTTTACAGATTATACCTTAATTGGAGAGAGGAGTTGAACAAAAAAACTCAATGGAAGATAGGGAGTTAATCGACTTACTTAATCGGGTCAACACCCGACTCAAGACGGATAAGGTTCGAGTCACAATTAAACAAAAGGGGAATCGATTATATTTACGCGGTACGTTACCCCCACGTCCTGGGGGTAATAGCACTAAACCCCATCAACAAGAAATTGCTATCGGTTTATATGTGACAGTGGAAGGGCTGTACCGAGCCGAAAAAGAAGCTCGGAAGGTAGGATTTCTTCTTGATGAGCAACAGTTTTCTTGGGAGCCTTATTTGCGTCATCTTCAAGTAAGACAACCGTCTCCAAAAACGACTGGGGATTGGATTAATGAATTAGAACGCGATTACTTTACTCGGCGAGCTAGGACGCCTTCATCTCTCACCACTTGGAATACTAACTATCAAGAAGTTTTTACTCACCTGCCCTACGATAAACCCCTTACCGTTGAAGTTTTAAAAACAGCGATCGCTTCGACTCGTCCTGACACAAGAATGCGTCAAAAGACCTGTTTGGCGTTAGATAAATTAACGCAGATTGCGAATATAGAATTCGAGGCTAAAAGGTATATGGGGAACTACTCCCCTACTAAAGTTTCCCCGCGCTCTCTGCCAACCGATTCTGAGATTGTCGAGTGGTATGAAAGGCTCTCTAACCCAGCATGGCAGTGGGCTTTTGGGATGCTGGCTACCTATGGTTTGCGCCCTCACGAACTGTTTCATCTGGACTTGGAAGGGTTCAAAACAAGTGAGGGGGTTTTGAGTGTCTTGGCAGGAAAAACGGGGATGCGGAAAATCTGGCCGTTGCATCCCGAATGGGTGGAGCAGTTTAATCTAACTGATATCAAAGTCCCTCAGTGTACGGGTTTAACCAATAGAGACTTAGGGCATCGGGTTACCCGCTATTTCCAGCGCCAGCGCCTTCCGTTTCGTCCTTACGACTTGCGCCATTGTTGGGCGATTAGAAGTATACAGTATGGATTAGACATTCCTTTAGCAGCGCAACAAATGGGACATTCGGCAACGATTCACAGCCAAAGTTACCATGCGTGGCTCACCTTTCAACATCATCAACAAGCCTTTGAGCGGTTGCTCAAAAGAGCCGACAGACCTTTGCCACCACGCCTTGAGTAACACGCAAGTAATGCCTTAGTAGAAGGGTTTACGATTAGGCTTGGAGGCTGCCTCTGTTCCACTAGAAGAGATATATTGAGCCTCTATTAGGTGGCTTATAAAGACGATGGCTTTTAAAAACTCAGTAACGATAGGGTGGGGAGTGTCAGGGGTTAATACTGATTGACCTCGCTTGCGAAAGCGAGTCTTCCCCCAGGAACACCTACAACGGATTGTAGTACCAGGCTAAAGGTAACAGTCATATCGTTGCTAAAATCCAGTCGGCTGGATTTTAGCAGCGCGACCTGAACTGGTCGTTTAGTCCGGGAAGCCGTCTTCTAAGCGTGGATTCACACCCACTACCCTCACGTAAAAGACTCTTCGAGAGTCCGGTCACATCTTTAGTAAGCAATGAACGAGATGGAGTGCAGACCACGAACGTAGCCTTTATCTGGCAGCCCTTTGCTGGTTAGGAGCAAGAGGGAAGTTCTCTGCGGGTGAACTAGCGTGAATTATCAATAAACTGTGTCATTCCAGAAAGAGCCAACGGTTCCAGCGCCTAGGCAAGGCAACGCTACACCCCGACTCTCCAATTCCTGCAAGTTAAATCTCCCCTACTTTTTTTCACTCGCCTATTCTGGCTTATCAAGTGATTAATCACGAACGAGCGCTAGTTGTGATTACTTAAAACATCTGAAAGCCTTACCCGGCTTAAAGTTTAGTTGATTAATCAAAAATACCCATTACCTCCTCTAAAACGCCTAAAAGCCTTATCGGCTTGAATTTGAGTCGATTAATCAAAAAAATACCCCCCACCTTATCTAAAAATACCCCTCACCTTTACCAAAAATATCCCTCACCTTTACCAAAAAAAATTTTCTGTCGTCTGAAACGCTTTTCTAGTAAGAGTTTCATTTTGAGTGATTAATCTGATCAATTTGATCACTCTGATCCGGTCGCCGCTCCAATCCCTCTCTGGGGCTGCTGCTATAGTCTGAAAATCCAAAATGCCCCCCTGCAATCTGATGGTTTACGCACCTACCAAAAGAATTCACGCCGACACCATTGAAGAAGTAAAGCAACGAGCTGACATTGTAGAGGTCATTTCAGAACACCTTGTCTTAAACAAGCGTGGCAAGGACTATATGGGCTTATGCCCGTTCCATGATGAAAAGACGCCCAGTTTCAGCGTCAGTCCTACCAAGCAGCTGTACTACTGCTTTGGCTGCAATGTCGGTGGGAATGCAATCAAATTCTTGATGGAGCTAAACAAATATTCGTTTACAGAGGTGGTGATGGAGTTGGCACAACGATACAACGTTCCAGCAAAACTGGAAGATGGCAGTATAGCCCCTAACAAAATTCTGACTCCACTGCATAAAAAGCCCCTTCCCCAGACTCCAGCCATTCCACCAGGCGCACTGCATCTAGTAAAACTTTCTGCTCCAGCGACGGATATCCCCCAACAAGAAAAAAGCCACGATCCAAAAAGGGGGGAAGTCTTTAAGACAACTTATGTCTACTCGCTGACAGAGAGTGGGGAACCGCAGCACTGGGTAATCAGGACTGAGTGGAAGGATAGCAGCAAGCCCAAAGGTCGAGACAAGAAATTTACTCAATCCCGTCGCGCCTCAAAAGGAGAGATTATCCCGATCTGGGAGAACGGGAAAAAGACCGACAAGACGAAGGTTGCAACAGAAGGTGAAACAGTTTGGGATAAAGGCAAAGAACCGTGGTCTGCTTATCGGATTGAGGAAGCGATAAGAGCCGCCAAAAATACCTCTGGTATACCCGTGCTGGTAGTCCCAGAGGGAGAAAAAGGGGTTGAGCTACTGCGATCTGTCGGCGTGGCGGCTTTTAATCCACAAGGGTGGGCAGAAGATGAAATCAGACTTGCGCTCTTACGCTACAAAAAAGAGTGCGCTTCCGGGATTGTAGCTGTTCTAAGAGATAACGACGAAGCTGGGACGACAAAAGCTAATAAGTTTCAGGAAATTGGTCATAGCGTAACTGTTCCGGTTATTATCATCGACCCAGTCGCTATTTACCCAGACCTGCCCGAAAAAGGAGATGTTGAGGAAATTCTGACAGCGATGGAAACGCCGGAATTTATCCGCCGATTAGAAGCAGAGATTCATGAAGCTGTTGCAGCGCGTCATGGAAGCAGTGGTTCTAGCAGTGGTGGCGACTCTGGAGACGAAGATGGGAGCGATTGGCTACGCCAGCGCACGGAGCGCGATCGCAAAGGTGAGATAGCTCGTCATCCTACTTTTGAACCCCTGTCTATTAAAGAAATCGAAGCCCGGATAGAGGAGTTCATAAAACAAGGTCTGACAGGTTCAAAACTTACAAGCCAACTTAATCGTTTGTCAGCAGAAAGCCAGTGGCGTGTCACGGAACTTCGCAAACTCTATCAAGAACGTAAAGCCGAAGACGAGCAATCAGAAGAGCGGGCAGAAGCCAAGCTAAGTTTACCGTCGCTACTTCAAAACCGCACCCTTAACCTCACTGATTATCTTTGGGGTGACAACGGCGTGCTAGCACAAGCCATCAGCGGCACTGCCAAAGCTATGCCTACTAGCTCCGAGTTTCTGTTTACAACGCTGCTGCCAACTGCTGCGGCTCTAATCGGCACTTCATCCAGGATTGTCGTTAAAGCCAAGGGAAAATACAAGCAACCCTGCATTATTTGGTCGGCAGTCGTAGCTCGCTCCGGTCAACTCAAAACCCCAGCGCAGAATGTCATTTTAGACCCGTTGGTGAAACTGGAGATTGAAGAAAGCCAGAAATATCAGACACAACTAGAACAATATGAGATTAACCTAGCCAACTGGAAGAAAAACAAAAACGCCAAGGCGGAAGATAAGCCTAAGCCTCCCAGCCGTAAACGATATTTGACCAAAGACGCCACAATTGAGAGTTTAGAACGAATCCACAGTGAGAACCCCAGGGGGGTGTTAGTCCATCGGGATGAGATTGCTGAGGACTTCAAGGCTGACAACGCCTACCGTAATGGCAAAGGTGGCGACAAGGAGAAAAAGCTTGACCAGTTCAACGGCTCACCCCTAATCATCGACCGTAAGGAGCGGGAAATCGCCTTAGAGCGTTCTGCTATTAGTCGCACTGGCTCAATCCAATGGGAGGT
>DATNQP010000202.1:0-1616 GCA_036703965.1 Leptolyngbyaceae cyanobacterium | reverse complement strand
GGCAAAAGCGGAGTCTAAGTGTGAAGTAATTCGCATTTCAATGGGTGCGATATCTTCGTCTCTGAGACTTAAAACCTGCTGCAAGTCCCTCAACTCCCCACGAGTGTAGTCACTCAGTGGGTATTCATGCTGAATCGCCTCTCGTAGCACTTGCTCATATTCTTGTAACTTTTTCTTGTATTCTCGGTAAGGTTTTAGAACCTCAGCCTCAATGGTTGCCGTCTCTTCAGGTAGCAGTCCCAAACTATCTCGTTTTGCGTTTAAAATTCGGCGACCCACCGGAGAAATCTTGCCACCATGAACATAACGCTCCACTTCTTTGCGATACTTTAGCTTCGGGTCACCAGTGGGTACTTTAGCAATAATGATTTTGTACCCTTCCTTGACGGTATAGATTTCTGGTTTCATGGCTGGAGACGCTTTTTGGACTTTGATATTGGCGTACTCATGCAGTTCATCTACCGAAATCACATCATCCTCATCTAAATCCGCTGCTCCTGTTTCAATACCCTCAACCAAGTAACGAGTGTAAATTGAGAGGTCTGAGCCTTGCTGCTCAAAAGAATACTGAGTGGAAGTCGAAGAAGTGAGGACGACTCGCCCTTCACCACCGAGTTGTCTTCTAACATCCACAGAACTATCATCTTTAGCTAACAAGCCCTCGCCAAACGCGCCACTAAAGCAACAGTCGAGAATCACTACCTGTCGCTTAGCACGGCTATCGCTCATAATCTCTTGCACAAACCTAGCAGCGATCGCAGTTGAGCGGATTAATCCCCCCCGCTCATTTTTGCGAGTGACGCGAGTTGCCAAATAAAGATTACCACTCTCATCCTTGACCCCGTGACCTGAAAAAAACAGTAGTAAGAGGTCATCCCTTCTGCCATCTCCAAACAAATTCTCGATCGCAGTTCCCATCTCCTGCGGATCGGGGTCGATGAGTGGCATTACCTTATCAAAATCCCCCATGTCTGGATGCAGCAACACGCGCTGCATTGCCTGCACATCATTAACAGCAGCAGGAAGCTGGTTGAAACCAGGTCCATACTGACTGACTCCCACCAGCAGTGCCACCTTAACCATTGATAACGTCCTACGCTAATGCTAAAAATTCTTTGGCAGCCTCAACTGCGGCTGATAACTCTTGCTGAGAGTAGGCTTTGACCTCAAGTGTTCTGCCGTTAGCTTCTACTTTTAACTCTATCGGTTTCCCAGACAGACGTTCCCAGACAAATTCCAGCAACGCCTTAATATTTTTGGCATTTACCTCAGCGGTGAGCAATCCAACGAGAAATGCCGCGCTCAATGGCTTGCTTCCTGCGGGTGGATTTGGTTCTGGTATGCGATTGACTTGCTCGACTTCATACAAGTTGCCCATTTGTTGAAAAAGACGTTGTGTCAATGCTTCCAGTTCCTCTTGACCTAAATCAGGATCGGAGTTTCTTAAGTCGATAGTGACGCCTAAATCTGCGCCTTGAGGAGCGATCGTGACCTGAATATTAGATGTACTCGCCATTCCAACCTTTTATCGTAGCTACTATTCAATTCAAGCCTAACAAGATGTCACTTCGGTATCCGCCAAATTTTAATAGTGTTGTCACCACTACCACTAGCAA
>DATNQP010000201.1:0-4510 GCA_036703965.1 Leptolyngbyaceae cyanobacterium | reverse complement strand
GTTTACGACCAGCTGAACAATTGGTTAAGTCTTGGTCAGCACCGCGTTTGGAAGCTGATGGCGGTAAAGTGGAGTAACCCCAACCCTGGGAACATTGGTTTGGATTTGTGCTGCGGCAGTGGCGATTTAGCCCAAATGCTGGCGCGGCAAATTGGAGCTAGCGGTCACGTTTATGGGGTGGATTTTTCACCTGCTCTATTAGCGATCGCACGGCAACGGGTGGAAACTAAAAATCCACCTCTCTCAATCAGTTGGGTTGAGGCAGATGCCCTCAACTTGCCCTTTGAGGACAATTATTTTGATTGCGCCACGATGGGTTATGGTCTGCGTAACGTGACAGATATTCCCCGTTGCCTCTCCCAGTTGTACCGCGTTCTCAAACCTGGTGCCAAAGCTGCCCTCTTAGACTTTCATCGCCCCATACAACCGTCGATGCGTGCTTTTCAGCAGTGGTATCTTGACAATATCGTCGTGCCAGCCGCCAAGCAATTAAACTTAACTGAAGAGTATGCCTACATCGCTCCTAGCTTGGAGCGGTTTCCTACAGGAGCAGAGCAGGTAAGTTTAGCTCAAAAAGCGGGATTTACTGTCACTCACTATCCTATTGCGATCGGCATGATGGGAGTTTTAGTAATAACAAAAACTTAAGCTCACATGCCACCAAGCCTGACGCTATGGTAGGAATACCCAACACACAAACTAAGATGGGGGTTAGGGGGATAAAGGCAAAAGGCAAAAAGTAAAGAAAAATAAGTATTTTTACTTTTTTCTTTCTGATATCCCCTTACCTCCGTGTATTGGATTGCCGCCTTGGATTTGGATCTAGCTACACTTTGGATTTACGTCGCTCCTCCCGTAGCGGGTGCGCTCATTGGCTATTTCACCAACGATATAGCCATTAAAATGCTGTTTCGCCCCTACAAGCCTGTTTACTTCGGCAAGCGACAGCTGCCTTTTACACCGGGTTTGATTCCTCGCAATCAAGAACGCCTTGCCAAGCGGATTGCTGACACGATCATGGGTTCCCTACTGACACCTGGCGAGTTGCAAACCTTGGCGGGGCGTTTGCTAAAAACGGAACGGGTTCAGGATGCCATTCTCTGGCTATTAAAGCTGGCGTTGGAGCAAATTCAACTGGATAAGGAGCAGAAAACTGCTAAAGTCCTTGCCGGTATTCTTCGTGATTTACTCAGTCAGTCGTTACCCCGTTTGCTGAAGGTACTTGCCCGTCGTGAGGATTTCTTGGAAGCCCAGATTAACCAAATTTTTGACCAGGTTTTGATGGATTTCCAGCTGAGTGAACAGCAGGCACGGAAGCTTTCTGACTGGCTGTTGCAGGTAGTGCTACCCCCTGATGTGCTGCGACAGGCACTCGTTGACTTCCTGACTGACCGGAATATTCAGATTATTGATGAGGGCTTTCGGGAGAAGTCGAGTGGAACGTATTGGGTAGTCGCTAATTTGTTTGGTCTACGCAACACCTTGACCCGCCTGCGAACCTACTGCTTAGATGAGCGGGAGGCGGCGAATGCCCGTCTTTCTGAGTTATTTCTTTCCCTATCAATGCGAGAACGCTTGCGGCAATGGCTACAAAATGTCTCGCTGCAAAATCTGCCGGTATCAACAGTGCGACAGCTGCGTAAAACTACGCGGGACACGGTTCGCAGCTATGTTCAAGAGCGCGGGGCAGAACTGTTAAAGGGATTAGGTCAATCGATCGATTGGGAAAATATAGCGGTGATCATCCTCAACCGGCTGAGGAGTTCAGCGGCTGTGACTACGTCCTTGGGAGTGATTAGTCAGGAATTGGCGTTGATTTTAGAGCGCTATTTGGAAAAAGATTTAGAAAATATTGTGGCGCAGGCAATTCCAATTTTATCCATTGATCAGGTGATTGTTGATCGCATTAGGGCAACGTCTGCTGAGGAGCTGGAGATGACGATTCAAGGGATTGTGAAGAATGAGTTGCAAGCGATCGTTAATTTAGGCGGTATTTTGGGTTTTCTGGTTGGATTGTTACAGACAGTTTTGCTGCTACTTCGCTGATGGGTGGGGTCTTATCTCTTGGAAGATGATGCCCCGAAAACTAACAAAGCTTGCGGGATAACCCGAAATCGCGCTGGGGTATCAGTGGTTTGTTCGCCATCTGTGTTGATTGGGTAAGGTCTTCGAGTATGTAGCTGGATGTCTTTACCCTTAATAGTACGCACACCTCTCCCGGTGATCGGTTTCCCCCGCATCGCCGCCGGTAGAAGTGGCAGCATTTCCCACCAGTGCTGAATTTCTAGGCTTTGCAAATCCAGCATCTGGTCGTCAATCGTGGCGTCGTCAGCAATCACCAAGCCACTGCCGTAATATCGACCGTTAGCCACAGTAATCTGCAAGGTTTTCACCTCGATAGACTGGTCATCCCACTGGATGTCTACCCAAAAGGGTCGCACCTGCCAGATAACCTGCAAGCCTGTAGCTATGTAGGCGAGAACTCCCCAAGTTCGCTTCAAGCGTTTGGTCACGCGCCGATTGATTTGGGCACTCAACCCCAGACTGGCAATATTGAAAAAATAATGACCATTGACCCAGCCCAAGTCAATGGGTTGAGTGCGGCCCTCGGCAATGATGCGACACGCCTCTGGCAGAGACGGTGGAATATTGAGAGTGCGAGCTAAATTATTGGCAGTTCCCAGGGGCAAAATCCCCAAAGGTAAATTGGTATCTAACAGGCCAGGAACAGCAGCATTAACGCTACCATCACCGCCACCAATAATGACCAAATCAATTTCTTCGTGGTAGTGCCGGATCAGGTCGGGAAACCGTTCGGGGTCTTCACCAGACTCCTCTACCAATTCAAAGCCCTGCTGTTGCAATTGTTGAACGACTTGCTGCCGCGTGGCTTCACCTCGTCGAGCATGAGGATTAACTAAGAGTAATGCCCGCTGACTCATTTATTCAAACGCGATGATGATGGATGGGAGAAAGGTATTACCGTCATCTTGACCGCATCCAGTATTATCTCATGGTTACAGACGAGACTGTTTTTGTCGTTGTTGGTTTTCAGTTGCCAGTGGAACAAGAGCAGGAGGGGGTAACTAAAGTGCAACTATAGAGATATTTGGTAGTAATTCCCGTACATTTGCCCAAAAAGACTTGCACTTAGGCATCAAGATGCGCTACAAGAGTATATGTCTGCTTCCTTGCCGTGCAGAACTCTACGAACCGGCGTAATACAAAAATCAGGAAGCATTTTAGTTCAAGCATTTGAAAAAGTTATTTCAAGAAAATTGAGAGTATGACTCAACAAGTTGCTCACCCAATGGTGAAGTTTCAGCGTCAGGTGCATTCACTCGTGGAATCTAAAATTATCAAACCGAGCGATAGCCTTTGGAAAATCGCCCTGCTCTATGGGGATGAATGGTCTTACTGGAAGAAGGAACTGCTCGACTTTGGTTTCACGATGCAAGACCCGATTCGCGATTTACTAGCAGTGGAAGCCTGGGACGAAGAATAACAGAGCTATTCAGCTATCAGCTGTTAGCTGGATTTAGGCTTCATCCTATGAACGTGCCTAGACTCAACTACTGGCTCAAAGCTATGGCTAAAAGCAACGCAGATACCTATCTGCAAGCCGCCAAAGCTTGTGAAAGTTCTTTTGCCGTTTGGTAGCGATCGCGAAGTTTTGGTTCACAGACCCGCTCAATCACTTTCTGTAACTGGGGAGTGATGGTAGGGACGCTTTCCACATCAAAGCCATATCCTGAGCCACGCCTACGATAAAACTTGAGCGGGGCAACGCCTGTGACCAAAAAAATTAGTGTCGGACCGATCGCATAAAGATCGGATTGAGTACTTGGTTGACCCCGGTCTTGTTCTGGCGCGCTGTACCCCTCGGCACCAATGCGTGTTCCCGGTGCTGTACCAATCTCTTTGACAGCACCAAAGTCCAGTACTACTATCCGATTATCCCGATGGCGTGCCATTAAATTCGCCGGTTTAATATCCCGATGGATCAGTGGTGGCTCGCAGGAGTGGATATAGTCCAGGATGTCGCAGGTCTGAATCATCCACTCAATTGCCTGTGGCAGTGTTACGGGACCAGAGAGGAGAATGCGTTGCTCCAAATCCTGACCGTGAATTAGCTCCATTGCTAAATATTTCTTACCGCCTTCGACGAAGAAATCGTAATACTGAGGAATCCCTGGATGATTTAGCGTCTTCAGGGTGCGAGCCTCCCGTTCAAAAAGTTCTTGGGCTTTGGAAATTTGAGCCATGTCAGCATTCATTTCCTTGAGCACCAACAAGCGGGGGCGTCCAGAGATGCTCCCAGTTTTGTCCCAAGCCAGATAGGTGGTACCCATTCCTCCCTGACCTAGAGTCCGCAATACCTGATATTGGCGGATAACTCGCTGTACTGGCACCAAGGGTTGACCACAGTGAATGCAAAACAAGTTCGCTGGAGGATTCCCTTCGTGGGTACAAAGGTTGGGTAGAGGTAAAGGCGCAATTAATTGTGCCT
>DATNQP010000200.1:0-5268 GCA_036703965.1 Leptolyngbyaceae cyanobacterium | reverse complement strand
GTGAGGGATGAGACTGGGCAAGTGGTGCTGCTGATTTTTGAAGGTCGAGATATCACCGATTACAAGCAGGCAGAATCCGCGCTACAAGCCAGCGTTGCCAGAAACTGTGCCCTTTTAGAAGCCATACCAGATGAGATATTTCGAGTGACGCGAGATGGCATCTATTTGGACTGGAAAGCTGCCAAAGAAGAAGCTCTGACGGTAGCTAGTGAAATCATTGGCAAACATTTGCATGACTGTTTGCCGACTCAGGTGGCGGGGCTGATTTGGCACCATGTCGAGCTAGCCTTGGAAACTAAGGAAATTCAAATTGTTGAGTATCAACTCTGGCTCAATGGCAAATCCCGCCACTTTGAAGCTCGCATTGTTAAGAGTGGGTCAGATGAAGTTGCTGTAATTGTGCAGGACATTACTGAGCGTGTACAAGTGCGCGTTACCCTCGAACAAGTCAATGAGGCTTTGGAAATCCGAGTCGAAGAGCGTACAGCTGCTTTAAAGGAAGCGAACCACGCGCTAAGAGCCGAGATTGTTGAGCGTCAGAGGGCAGAGGAGCAAGTCCGTTTCTTGCACTCAATCACAAAAGCGATCTTTGAGTCTCAAGACTTTCATGCAGCGCTAAGTGTGGCACTTCAGAAAGTGTGTGAAGCCACAGGCTGGGATTTTGGAGAAGCCTGGGTTCCTAGGGCAGATGGCAGCGCTCTGGAATGTAGCCCCGCTTGGTACGGTCAAACGGAGCGTCTAGAGGAATTCCGCCGCGCTAGCGAGACGTTGACATTTTCCCCCGGTACTGGGCTGCCAGGGCGTGTCTGGGTATCGAAACAACCGGAGTGGCGACGAGATGTTTCAGCTGAATCTAATGCAATTTATCTTCGTAGCCAGCTGGCAAGGGAAGCGGGTCTCAAAGCCGGACTGGGAATTCCGATTATTGCTAATGATACTATACTGGCTGTCCTGGTCTTTTATATGTTTGAACCCAGAGATGAGGACCAACAGTTGATTAAAGTGATTTCCGCTTCCACGGAATTAGGTTTAATGATTCAGCGCAAGCGGGCAGAAGGAGAAATTCGCAAGGCGCTGGTAAAGGAAAAAGAACTCACGGAACTCAAATCCCGCTTTATCACCATGACCTCTCACGAGTTTCGTAGCCCTCTGACGACGATTCAATCTTCAGCGGAGTTACTGGAACATTACAGCCACAACTGGACAGAGGAGAGAAAATTCACTCACTTGCATCGCATTCAACTATCGGTCAAACACATGACCAAGTTGTTGAATGACGTCCTTATCCTTGGTAAGGCAGACGCAGGGAAACTCAAGTTAAACCCAGTACCTCTGGATCTGGAAAGCTTCTGCCGCAATTTAGTGGAAGAACTGCAACTCAATGACACCAATCAAAACACAATCACCTTTACTTGTAGCCAAGGGATTGGGGAAAGAAAGGGGCTAGGGGAAGAAAATTCTTCCAGTAAGAGTAAGAGTGAACAATTGATAGAGAATTCCTTCTTCCCAGTCCCCAGCCCCCAGTCCCCAGTCCCTGCGAAACTCCCTTGCATGGATGAAAAACTACTGCGGCAAATCCTGGAGAATTTGCTGAGCAATGCGATTAAATATTCGCCCAAGGGTAGCACTGTCGAGTTTACACTCAGCTACGTTTCAAATCAGGCTGTCTTTCAAATTTGCGATCGCGGCATCGGGATTCCCACCGAAGACCAACCAATGCTGTTTGAGACTTTCCACCGTGCTACTAACGTCGGGACAATTGCTGGAACGGGTTTGGGGCTGGCAATTGTCAAAAAGTGTGTGGACATCCACCAAGGTCACATTGCCGTGGAGAGTCAAGTCGGGGTAGGCACTACTTTTACCGTCACACTGCCAATATCCAACTTGCAATTAACGTCATGAACAAAATTTTAGTCATTGAAGATGAAGAATTTCTCAGGGAAAACATTCTCCAACTCCTGGATGCTGAAGGGTTTGAGGTAATTGGAGCAGAAAATGGTCACGTTGGCGTCGATTTAGCGAAAGCCCAGATACCGGATTTGATTTTGTGCGATGTGATGATGCCGGGACTAGACGGTTACGGTGTTCTGACAGCATTGCGTCAAGACTCGGTATTGGCGGCTATTCCCTTTATCTTTTTAACGGCAAAAGTTGCCAAGGCCGATTTTCGTCAGGGTATGGAACTGGGTGCGGATGATTATATTACCAAGCCGTTTACCAGAGTGGAACTGCTAGGCGCGATCGCGACACGACTCAAAAAACAAGCGGCTGTGCAAGAGCGCTACCACACCGAACTCCAGCAAGCGAAAGAACAACTAAGTTACTTGATCCACAATGACAGCTTGACCAAGCTACCGAATCGGCTGGCGTTGCGAGAGCGCTTTAAGCAGGTACAATCGACTGATGCCAGCCATGAAAAACTTGTACCAGTTCTATGTTTGGGTTTAGATCGATTCAACCAAATCAACGATAACCTGGGACATGCCGTTGGTGACTTATTACTCAAAGCCGTAGCTGAACGGGTCACTGCTTGTGTTAGTAGCCAGGATACAGTTGCTCGCTTAACTGCCGATCAATTCGCGATCATCCTGGCAACAATTCAGCACAAAAAAGAGGTGGGCAATGTCGCCCAAGCAATCCTGGATTGCTTCTCCCAAACCTTTGTGGTGGGTGGTCAAGAAATCTTTATCACCGCCTGCATCGGCATTGCACTTTATCCCAATGATGGCGCTGAAATTGAACAGTTGCTCGCCGCTGCCAACACGGCGATGATTCAGGCAAAGCAGCAGGGAGGCGATCGATATCAGTTCTACACGGCAGCCTTGAATATTGGTTCCTCGGAACGGCTTGCCTTGCAGACTAGCCTGCGCCATGCCTTAGAACGGAAAGAACTCCAGGTTTACTATCAACCCCAAGTGAATCTGCAAACTGGGCAAATTGTTGGTGCAGAAGCCCTCGTGCGTTGGCACCATCCAGAGCGGGGGCTAGTTTCACCCGACAAATTTATTCCCATAGCCGAGGAAACGGGTCTAATTATACCGCTTGGGGAATGGGTGTTGCAAACAGCCTGTAAGCAAACCAAAATCTGGCAAACCGCTGGTTTTTCTTCTCTACGGATAGCCGTGAACCTATCCAGCCGCCAATTCACTCAAATAGATTTACGCACACAATTAGTTCAGATCCTGATGGAAACAGGTCTTGACCCTAAATCTATCGAGTTAGAGCTGACTGAAAGCATGCTAGTGCAAAATACTGAGGTAGCGATTCGCCGGTTGAATGCCTTGAAGGCTCTAGGCGTGCAGATCGCCATTGATGATTTTGGCACAGGGTATTCTTCTTTGAGCTACTTGCAACAATTTCCGTTCGATATTTTAAAAATTGATCGCTGCTTTGTCCGGAATATTACGGAAAACTCAAATAATGCGGCGATTACAAAGGCGATCATCGAGATGGCAAAAAGTCTGAATCTCAAATTGATTGCCGAGGGTGTAGAGACCGAAGCGGAACTCTCTTTTGTTTGCGAACATCAATGTGATGGAATGCAAGGCTACTTGTTCAGCCGCCCGGTTCCTGCCCAAGAGTTTCAGCAATTGCTAACTACTGAGAAACGTTTGCCGCTCCCCCCAATTAAACAGATTAGCTTAATAGAATACTGACATGGCAATCAAAAAAATTCTGGTGATTGAAGACGAGCAACTCCTACAGGAAAATATTATGGAGTTGCTCGATGCCGAGAATTTTGAAGTTTTTGGTGCCGGTGACGGCAAAGTTGGGCTTAAGTTAGCCCAGCAGCATTTGCCTGATTTGATTATTTGCGATGTGATGATGCCAGAACTTGACGGTTATGGCGTACTAAGGGCGTTGCGCCAAAATCCAGCTACAGCAACGATTCCGTTTATGTTTCTCACAGCCAAAGCTGACAAAATGGATCTGCGCCAGGGGATGTCCCTTGGTGCAGATGATTACCTGACTAAGCCATTTACTAGAGCAGAATTGCTGGGGGCAATTTCGGCTCGATTGGAAAAACAAGCCGCTATTGACCAGAAACAAACGCAGAAACTGGAGCAGTTACGCAGCAGCATCACCCTGGCTCTTCCTCTTGAGATGCGATCGCCGCTGAATAACATTCTCGGTTTTTCACAGCTTCTCGTCGATGAATCCGATGTCCTGGAACGGCAGGAAGTCAGGGAAATGTCGGAAACTATCCATAAATCTGCGGAGCGTTTGTATAGACTGATTCAGAATTTTGTGCTATATACCGAACTTGTACTCATAACAACAGATTCAGAGCGCATCAAGGCGCTGCAAAGCAGTCGAATCAGCTCGGCTTCGTCGGTAATTGAAAAGATAAGTATTTATCAAGCCAAACGGGTTAATAGAGAAGCCGATTTGCACTTGGAGCTGCAAGACTCAAGCGTTCAGATTGCCAGAGGTAGGCTAGAAAAAATTGTTGAAGAACTGCTCGATAATGCCTTCAAATACTCTGTTCCTGGCACTCCGGTTCGGGTTGTCGGTGCTCGTGTTGAGCAGGCTTTTGTCTTATCGGTGACCAACCACGGACGCGGGATGAGTGCGGCTCAAATTGCTGAAATAGGAGCTTACCAACAATTTGAGCGCAAACTCTACGAACAACAAGGCTCAGGATTAGGGCTGAGCATTACCAAGCGCCTTGCTCAACTGCTGGGTGGAGAATTAAGCATTGAGAGTACACCAGACGAACAAACAACTGTACAAGTTATGCTTCCTATTTGATCAGCTGCTAAGCGTTCATTCTGCCTGGAGCCTGAGCAAGAGGTCTATTGTTGAGCTTGAAGAGTTTTGACCCCCTCAACCATTGGACTGTTGGGAATAAAGGTAACACCGCGAATTTCAGATTGATGCCCTTTGAGGACTTTCAACAGCGTCCCGTCCGGCTTCCAGAGGTTTATGGTTTGGTCGGCGCTGGCGGAAGCAATGACATCGCCTGCTGTGCTGACAGCAACTTCAAACACTTCCGAACTGTGGCCGCTAAGAGTTTGTAGCAGCGTTCCGTCGAGTTGCCAGAGTTTGACAGTGTTGTCAGCGCTGGCAGAGACAATGGCGGGACGTTTGGTGCCGCTATTGTCTGCAAGTAAGGCGAACTCAACGTCCCAAACGGTGGCGCTATGCCCTTCCAGGGTTCTCACCAGTTCGCCGTCCAGAGTCCAAACCTTGACCGTACCGTCGGTGCTGCTAGAGGCCAGCAGGTTTCCATCCGGACTAAAGGCAACACCCCAAACCCCACCTTGA
>DATNQP010000199.1:0-3220 GCA_036703965.1 Leptolyngbyaceae cyanobacterium | reverse complement strand
TGGCTCAAAGATACACCCGCTAATATCGAAACAACCACCGGCAGAGGCTCTCCCGCAAGGCTACGCCCACCATCATCCTCTGCCAGTTCTTTTGCTACTGCATCAAACACCTGGGGTTTAATCGCCAATAGCAAAACTTCCGATGCCGCCGCAGCGGCTCGGTTATCTGACGTTACCTTGACACCATATTTCTGAATCAAAACGTCACGTCGGTGCGCTTGTGGCTCACTTACCAGGATGTCATCAGCGTGATAAAGCTTTTGAGCAACCAAGCGGGATAAGAGTGCTTCCCCCATTACCCCGCCACCGACCATCCCAAGCTTAATAGACATCCCAGCACCCATCTTTTAAGAGAATTTTGGATTTTAGATTTTGGATTTTGGATTCGAGACCCCATCTAAAATCTAAAATCGTTACTGAGCCATCCGCTCCTGTTCAGACGCCCAAGCAGGGGCAGGAGCGGCTGGACGGGGAGTACGCATCTGGGGCGAAGACACTTCGTGAACAACACCAGACTGTGTACTGACCTGAACACAGCTTGGTGTAAATAAGAAGATACTTTCGCCTATGCGCTCCTGATGACCATCGATAGCATAAGTGCCACCCGCAACGAAGTCCACTGCTCGTTGCGCTTGGTCTGGGTCCATAATTGTCAGGTTTAAAACCACCGACTTGCGCTCACGCAGCGCCTGAATTACCTGCGGCATTTCTTCAAAAGAACGCGGTTCAATTACCGCTACTTCCGAAAGGCCATTAACAGATCCAGGCATTCCAATCACGTTATTCATCGAAGTTGCCCCCATTCCTGCTTCTGATCCTACAACTGTACGCTCCCGGACACGACGTCGGTTAGGACGTTCTTCTTCCGGCGGCGGCGCTTGAACTTGCTGCTCTTGCTGATAGAGATTTTGGTAGGCGTCTCCATCAATGTCTTCGTACTCATATTCATACTCTGCTGGCTCATTGAGACCAACAAAGTCTCGTAGCTTGGTAAAAATGTTGTTCATAGTTCATTCACTCTCCATCACAACTTCAGTTTGACGCTAAAAACCTGATGAGCGGTCGTCTTTAAGGCAGCAGTCTTTAACAGATGGCTCTTTTAGATCGAAAACAACGGAAAATGGCTCTCTGGCGCTCGACCCACTAATATTTCTCACACTCGACGAGCCGCTTAAAGTCAAGTCAAGAGTATACATCAGTCTCCTGAAAGCAGGTAGTAGTATAAAAACATCGCGGTAAACACTAAGCAACTTTAAAGGCGACAATACCCATCATAGAGTTGTGTTGGCAATATATTAGCCCATGCCTGGACGAGTAGAGACTAGGGGCTAGAGACTGGGGGCTACAAAGAAGAGATTTAAGCAAACTTAAGTGAGTATCGACTACATCTTTCCCAGTCTCCAGTCCCTAGTTCCCAGTTCCCAGTCCCTCTTTTAAGCTGTCCGTTCACCAAAAATAATTTGCCCCAATCGCACCATGGTTGCACCCGCTTTCACAGCGAGAGGATAATCCGCTGACATTCCCATCGAAAGCTCCTGCATTTGAAGATTTGACCAGTTTTGCTGCTTGATTTTTAGAGCTAGTTCATGAGTGCGCTCAAAGACAGTCAGACTCTCCTGTTCGGATAATCCCAGGGGCAGAATGGTCATTAACCCCCGAATTTGTAGTGCATCACATTGATTGAGTTTTGATAAATCTGCTAAAAGTTCGGGTACGGTCCAACCATATTTATTCGGATCTGGCACAACTTTGACCTGGAGGCAGACTTGCGGTCTCAAGGACAGCTCAGCTGCTAATCGGTTTAGCCGTTGGGCTAACTGTAGACTGTCACAAGCCTGAATCCACTGAAACAGTTCTAAAGCTTTTTTGGCTTTATTGCTCTGTAGATGGCCAATCAAATGCCAGTTGAGGTCTGGCAAGTCGCCAATCTGGGCAAGCTTGGCTTCGGCTTCTTGAACTTTGCTCTCGCCAAAATCCCGAATACCAGCAGCATAAGCCTCTCGCATGGCATCCACCGATACTTGTTTGGTGACAGCAATCAGCCGGACTCCTGCCGGTAGCTGCTGACGAATATTGGCAATGCGTTCTGTAATTAAGCCAGTCATTCGATCGATTTAGCTAAAATCCAAAATCTCAAATAGGTGGGAGTGGGTCATTGGAAGGTTTGTTGATGGATGAGCTGAAGCGCCTCAAAGTCATGAGATGGACCAATGCGACGCAGCAAGCGGAGGCGAGTTTCCACCAAAAGCCGAGCATCAGAACGACTGATGGGTTCAAAAGTAAGGCCGTTTGGACTAGTTGTTACCACAAAAAATAGGCGCTGGGCATAGAGGGTCGTGAACAATTCCTGGCCCTCTTCAACCATGCAAACTCGAAACAGTAGACCAAACGTTGGGTGATTCAGGTAGGTTTCAGTGTTCATCAACATCCATATTACAAATACCCATCCCCAGGTGGGGGATTGGGAGGAGTCCCTGATCTCGCAGGAACGTTGACTTCAGTTAAAGATATGCAGATAATAGCTTGATTTGGTATTTATAGTGGAGTTTGCCTCACTCTTAAGAAGGATATCTATAAATTAATTATTCAAAGCCCGGTTCACAAACTAGAACGGCAGTGGCAACGCAATAATCTCGATCATGACTGGGGCTTCGCTGCCAGTGAAACTCAGCCCAGGCCGAGGTTAGAGCCGCAGCAATCCTGGGAATGTAAACAAGATCTGTGCAAGCCGAATCATTGATTACGCTTCACCTCCCCAAACCAGTCGCGCTCCCCAGAACACAATCAAACTCCCCACCGCCACCCAGTCGCACCGGCGCAGGCGCAGCTGATGCCACTGTACCCGATGCTCATTTGGACTGGTAAAGCCTCGTACAGTCATCGCACTGGCAATTTGCTCGGCTCGCAACAGAAGATTTTCGAGCAGCCGCTCCGCAACCATTAACCAAACTTGAAGGGTTTTGCGAACACCCAGCTTTTTCCAGTTGATCGCACGGGTACGTACAGAACGAACTAAATTTTGCACTTCTTCCAGCACTAGAGGAATGAAGCGCAAAGAAAGGGTTAAGGTGAGGGCAATTTCAGTCACCGGCCAGTTCAGACGCCGTAAGGGTCGCATTAAGCTTTCTAAACCGGCAGTTATTTCTTCAGGTGCGGTGGTAAGGAGGTACAGGTTGGTGCTGTAGATCAGGGTAAATAGGAGTGTGCTGACGCGAATGGC
>DATNQP010000198.1:0-3881 GCA_036703965.1 Leptolyngbyaceae cyanobacterium | reverse complement strand
TATCTATTGTCACTGTGTTATTGAGCTTTACTTGCTGACTCTTTTTACTCCTGCGGCGGCTGGTACTGCTGGCAGGGTTCACTTTGGCAGTGTTAGCGTTGCTCATAATTGAATACCTTTAATTTTCTAAGCAAGTTCGTTTCTGAGTAGGAAAACCAGAAGTCGTTGGTTTTGAGTTGTTTTTCCTACTCTGATTTTTAGAAATATTATAAACGTATAGCTATCTTAATTAATAGGTATAAAAATACATAAACGTGTAAATCTTTGCAAATATACACTCTGCTCTAGTACAACTATCGATAATTACCTCACTAAAAGTCGGCGGTTCGTCCCACCCCTTTAAGGCGTGAGAAGAACCGCCCTCAGCAGATTTGGGGAATAAAGTCCCGATTATTGGCACTCTCAAAACTTACGAGCGGCTACCTCAAGGCTTCAAGCCTAATATCCGAAAAGATACGTTACACAAGTTGACTACCTATATCAGCAAGAACCACGCTGTTATAGGACTGGAAGATTTAAGCGTGTCGGGAATGATGGCAAACCACAAGCTAGCAAAAGCTATGGCACACATGGGCTTTCTTAAGTTCCGTCGCCAGTTGGAGTACAAAAGCCAACTGTACGGTAGCTTTGTTGTTGTGGTGGACAGGTTCTTTCCTAGCAATATAAACCTGTTCCAACTGCCGAAACAAGAAAGATGCAGTGTCGTTGAAACAGCGAGTTTATTGCTGTGACCAATGCGGAATCCAGAGTGATAGAGACTTGAATGTTTCTATCACTCTGGAAATGGCGGTCAGAGCGACCGTCTGAGCCTGTCGGACTGAGTATGTGCTGTCACTCTCAGGATGAAGCAGGAATAAATGTTAGCAATCGTTAGCGTTTTAGTATCGGCTAAGAAACCATCTCGTGTACTGACCAAGACTTGACAACTTCTGGTGGTTCTGACTTTGCAGGAACTTGTGTCTCAGACATTAGCGGTACCGGCGTGCTAGAGATAGCCGTTTGCAAAGACGCCATCTGAGCCATGATTTGTTGGAGTTGAGTGTGGAGAAACTCTACGTCCTCTGGTGCTGGTGACTCTGGTGCTGGTGACTCTGGTGCTGGTGACTCTGGTGCTGGTGAACTCGTCGTTGTAGATGGCTTAACCAAACCCTTTGCCTGAGCATAACCCAAGAAAGTTTGAGCACTAGCAAACCTCGACGTTGCTGCTTTTACCGTCATCGCTGCTTGTTCCGTCTCAAGTGACTGTACTACGGCTAGAGCCTCCAGCGGTTGAGTCGTAATCACTAGCGGTTTAACCACTGATAGAGGAGCTTTGTTAGCTCCTAGGGTCTGTTGGGCTGGCTTTTGGGTTACTTCTTCATCTACAAACTGGCTCAGTCCAGAAGCATCGAGGCGGGCTTCTGAAAGTTTGAGCTGCTCAAGCAATACTTCCTTTTGCTTGAGGTCTTGCTCCAGCTCTGATAATTGTGCCTCGGTTTGAGACGATTTGCGAGCAGATAACCGCCAACCACTGACAGCGACACTAGCAATACCAGCAGCCAGACTCATTGCGCTTGTCAACCCCAGATAGGGAGCCGAGAAATCCCTTAGTTGACCTTGAAACACCGGTTCTTCCTGAAGTTGGATAGTCAGGGGCTTTGAGCCAAATATAGCTAGTGGTGAGCTGAGTGCGGCAAAGACTGCTGCTGAAAGCACTACTGGTGTAAGGACGAATTTTTTGAGTTGAGCACCGGTCATGATTGATATTTCCTAGTGACAGTGGTCAGTGTCCGTTGTTACAATTTTAAGGATTATTAAGAAAGTTAAACGTCCTGCCGTGGCAGGATAAATTTCGTTTGCCTAAATTCCTTGCTGTTTTTTACATTATTATCTGTTTAAAACTTTTTCAGTAAAGCTATCATAAAGCTTCATGGAAACTTTATAAAGTTCCCATGAAGCTTACCTACTTATAACTTTTGAATCACACCCAACTACGGGTGCATCCAAAATTTGCCAAAAAATTTGCAAATATATCCCACACGCTACGAAAAAAGCCTGCCTAGGCAGGCTTTTTTCGTGTAGCCGTGACTTTAGTCGTTAGGCGTTTTTACAAAAGTGGGATGCACCCCCCAACTAGCTGCTCAACCCAGACCTAAATCTGTTACTGCGCCTACACTGCTAGAGGAAACCAATTTGGCATATTTCGCCAGCACCCCCGTTGTATAACGAGGTTTGAGTGGTACCCAGCTGGCACGACGTTGCTCTAGTTCGCTATCTGATACGTGGAGGTGTAGCGATCGCGCTGGAGCATTAATGGTAATTGTGTCACCTTCTTGAACTAATGCGATCGCGCCTCCAACGGCTGCCTCTGGTGCAACGTGACCCACGACCATGCCGTAGGTGCCACCCGAAAACCGTCCATCGGTAATTAAACCCACGGCATCCCCTAAACCGGCACCGATAATTGCGGAAGTGGGAGCGAGCATTTCCCGCATCCCTGGCCCCCCCTTGGGACCCTCGTAGCGGATCACAATCACATCACCTGCCTGAATTTGACCGGCAAGAATAGCATCCAGGCAAGCTTCCTCCGATTCAAACACCCGTGCCGGACCTGTAATCTCAGGCTTTTTGACACCAGTAATCTTAGCAACCGCACCTTCTGTAGCGAGATTGCCTCTAAGAATTGCCAGGTGTCCCTGAGGATAGAGAGGGTTATCCCAAGGACGAATCACATCTTGGTCTTTGGATGGTTCCTCTGGAATATCAGCTAATACTTCAGCAATGGTTTGACCCGTAATGGTTAAGGCATCGCCATGCAAGAGGTCATGCACCAGCAGCATTTTCATCACCTGGGGGATACCTCCAGCGCGATGTAAATCAGTCGCTACATATCTACCACTCGGCTTAAGGTCACACAGCACCGGCACTTTAGCGCGAATAACTTCAAAGTCATCAAGAGACAGCTCAACCCCAGCCGCATGAGCGATCGCGAGAAAGTGTAACACGGCATTTGTCGAGCCACCGACTGCCATAATGACAGCGATCGCATTTTCAAAGGCTTTACGGGTGAGAATCTGGCGCGGCAGGAGTTGGTTACGAATTGCCTCCACTAACACAAACGCAGATTTCTGTGCGCTATCCGCTTTTTCTGCATCTTCAGCTGCCATTGTCGAGGAATAGGGTAAGCTCATCCCCATTGCCTCAAACGCCGAAGACATGGTATTTGCCGTATACATCCCACCGCAGGAACCGGCACCGGGGCAAGCTTTGCGTTCTACTTCTATCAGTTCTGTTTCATCAATCTTGCCAGCGCTGTATTGTCCCACCGCTTCAAAGGCGCTAACAACCGTCAAGTCACTGCCATTATGATGACCCGGTTTAATAGTGCCGCCGTAGACAAAGATAGCAGGGATATTCATGCGGGCGATCGCAATCATCGCTCCTGGCATATTCTTATCACAGCCACCGATTGCCAAGACGCCATCCATACTCTGCCCATTGCAAGCCGTCTCAATCGAATCGGCAATCACTTCCCGCGACACGAGGGAATACTTCATCCCTTCAGTCCCCATCGAGATGCCGTCACTAACGGTAATCGTGCCGAACATCTGAGGCATAGCACCCGCATCTTTAATTCCCGCCTCTGCCCGCTGTGCTAAGCCATTCAACCCCATATTGCAAGGGGTAATCGTACTGTACCCATTCGCAACGCCCACAATTGGTTTCGTAAAATCTTGATCTGCAAAACCAACTGCCCGTAGCATGGCTCGATTAGGCGATCGCTGTACGCCCTGGGTAACGACTTGACTTCTAACGTTGTCCGGCATTGCCCCTCCTGACTCCGAAATTCTGAGTTCTTTGATTGTCTCAGACGGCACGCTCGTTTGGTTGGCTGTCTTAGA
>DATNQP010000197.1:0-7567 GCA_036703965.1 Leptolyngbyaceae cyanobacterium | reverse complement strand
TAGTACAAATTTTGCTTTGATACTTGAGAAAGCCAGTGGATATTGTCAAGTGAAGGTACCAGACCAGGTGGGAGATAACCTTCCAATAAGCGGATCAGACGCTCGTAAAAAGTGTGCGTGTTTAGTCCACGATGCTCTAGTTGCTGCATGATTTCCTCAACACTATAGGAACCTGGTGAGTCGTCTAGGGTTGCGGGGAAAGCACGTAGCAGTTCCAAAAGAAGAAAATAGTCACTGTACTGCTGCTGGGAGCGATTTAAAACTTGAGGATACACAGGCAAGGTTGCAAGTCCAGAGGCAACCCAGCTACTAGGGAGTGAATTATTGTCCTGAATCAAGGTGGCTAAAGGTAGCTTTTGCTGTAGCCACTTTGCCAATGCTCCCAAAGCAGCTGTGCCACCCGTACAGATGACTTGATAAATTCCTTGCTCCGATAGTCCTGTTTCAATCAGGAGGGCGTTCAGCTCTAGATTTAGGTATTGAATAAATGGTAGAACAACACTTGATTCAAAATCTAGACGGCTTACTGTCCAGCGATCAGAGCCTAGCTCTAACGTAAATTCGTCTTTGTGTTGCAGAATCAGCTTGAGGTATCCAGACGCTTTGAGGAGTGCTTCCCCTAAAGCAGAACTCTGCAACAGTAATGTTAAGCGATCGCGTCTTTGCGGGTCAGGTTGACCCGGTAGTGGTAGTTCTAAATCACTATTGAGTGAGAGCTGCTGTTGTTGGGTAACAGACAGTTGGGGATACAGCAGTTGGCACAGGATATCTTGCTCGATAGCATTGCCTGCATACGGCAAACTAAGTAGAGTAAAGTCGCTGTAAGTTAAGTCTTGGAGGTTATCCGGCAAATCAACTAAAGCGATTTCTGTTGAAATCGCACCCGCATTGATCACCAGGGCACCGCCTCGCCGGGATGTGAGGGCGTGATGGGGTGATATCTTATCTATACTCTGTGTCTGCCTCTTGGGAGTGTCGGTGTTAGGACTTGGTAAACTGGCGAGAAGGGTAGCGATCGCATCCTCAAGGAAAAAAATTTGCTCCGGGGACCTCACCAGCTTGGCGTCCAGCACGGCTTCACGTAAATTAAAGTGATAGGTATCTCCCCAAGCAGCTGGGTAGCCCAGAACAACTCCCTCCAACTGCCCCAAGGCGCGTCCCAGCGTATCACACTCCAGTCCAACGGCTGCCACTTTCATCACTGAATCCGGTAAGACACTCTTCGGTGTCAGCGTTGCTAGCAGTGCCTGCAAAGTTCGTCTCACCCAGTATAGGGAAACCCGCTGCTGATTTTGCAACTGCAAGGTCGGTTCCCAGTCCTGACGCTTAGAAGAATAATAAGGAAGTCCAATATTCAAATAAGGCTTGAAGTTTTGTAGGAATATTCCCGGCTGGTTAGTTGCCAGTGTTGACGCCAAAGAGCCAACAACAATCGGGGCAACTGGCAGTTGACCAAATAGCTTACTCGCCGCTGGACCCGAGTAGGTAACAGCCGGTAAACGAAAGATAGCCTCGCCAGAACTACGAGTTGCCAATTGGGGATTTACAGTTCGTAATTCTTCCTGGGTTATTCGTAATTCATTCGACCAATAGATGGGGTATCGCTCTTGCGTTGATTGGTTCAACAGAACAGCTGAAACCCCAGTGGTACCGAAGTCAATTCCCAAATACCAGACAGCGTTGCTCATGTGCGCCTCTGGCTGCTGTGAGTATGCAGTCATTAAGTATTTATGTGGTAAGTACGGATTTTGGAAAGAGCCAGCTGTTTCCTTGCTATTTGCAGTTGTCTCCAACCGATAGGCGGGGTTTGATGATTCATTGATTAGCTTCTGAGTCGGATTCGCTATTCTTTTTTTTTTGGTTGTCGGGCTGCTCTGGGTTTAACGCTTTTGATTTATCTAATGGCTGTGCTTCTTTTGTCAAGCTGTCTGATGGTTCATCTTCGGTCAAGGGAGTGTCCTCTGGAGCGATAGGTTCTCCAGGTATCGCTTCATTCACCGCCTCTTCTGGCTGTGAGTCTAGGGTTTCTTCTAAAGAGGAATCCGACTCATCCGCCAACGTTTCTGGGCGTAAAGTTGTATTTTGCGTGTTCTCTGATGACTTATCCCACCCATCCTCGCTCCAGGCAGCCTCATTTGGAGTGATAGGTTCTTCAGGCATCACTTCGTCTACCAATTCTTCTGGCTGTGAGTCAAAGGTTTCTTCTAAAGAGGAATCCCACTCAGTTGTCGAAGTTTCTGGGGGCAAAGTTCTATTTTGCCTGTTCTCTGATGGCTCATCCCACCTATCCTCGCTCCAGGCAGCGTCATCCGGAGCGATAGATTCTCCAGGCATCGCTGCGTTCACTGCCTCTTCTAGCTCCGAGTCTAGGGGTTCTTGTGAGAGTAAATCCGAGTCAAACTCCGACTCCAGAGAGCTGATGATTTCCTCACTTGTGCTATCTGCTGGCTCATCCCACTGCATTTCAATGAACGCCTCATCCTCAAAGGCAATAACCTCTTCAGGTATGGCTAGCTCCTCTGGAGCTGCTGCGTTAATCCTTTGCGCCTGCTCTTGATCTAGCTCCAGTGCTTCTGAAGGAAATAAATCTGGCTCAAAATCAGACTCAACTGATTCGGGTACTGCCGCTGTGGAATTGCCTAAAATTTCGTTATTCGTTGAAGTTAAGGTAGCTTCTTGTTCATAACTATCAAATTGGTCAGGTTCCTGAGCCGCGAAGTCTGTTGCCGAATCTGTAGAACTTTGAAACCTAGAATCCTTATCAGACCAGTTATTAAACCTAAACTCTTCCCAATCTTCCGCCAATAACTCGTCCGGCATTGAGAACGACTGGTTCTGTTGATTCACTGGAGCGGCATCGGGTGCAACTGGCGGCGAGGCAAAATAATTATCTGGCAACCTTTGCTGCTGTTGCCTCGGCAAATCCTGACTCTCAGACTCCTCGAAGCTGTATAAATCTTCGCTCAGCTGCTGTAGTGTGTTTTGATTTAGCCAAATCTCTATGTCTGGCTCACTCTCTAATCCATCCGTAGCCAGTAAATCCTCTTCAGGTGAGGCAGGAATATAATTATCTTCAACCAGACTAGTTTGGGATTCACTATCAGGAGGTTGGGATTCCAACGGTTGCTGGGTTAGGACAAGTATTGAGTCAGCTTTTGCTATGGGCGGTGAGTAACTCAAACCCATCTCCTCAAACAAGTCGGTTAACGCCGTAATGGTTTTAATGCTTTCTTGCTCAGTGGGACTTTCCTGATTGGACAGTGAGTTGTTCGCTAGTGATGATGTCTGAGCTTCTTCGGCAAAATCTCCTTCAGTGGACGAGTGCGCTACTGAATCTTCAAAAAATAAATCCTCCCAGGACGCTGGCAACTGCTCTGCTGACCAAGACGGCAGCGGCGACAGGGGAGGCTCAGTTGCTGGATCGGTAAATCCTTCAAACAGAACATCTTCGAGACTAGACGTTTGTAGAGCCTGATCGAATAAAATAGCATTTGTCTCCCCAGCTGTCGGCTCAGACTGGTTTTCCTGCACAAATGCTTCATCCCTGGACATTTGATAACTTGTTGAAGCGTCCGTTGGCTCTGATGCATCTGACTCATCTGGCTTTGCCGTACCGGTCAAAGAGTCTGTACCGAAAAGGCTTTCATACAAATCGTTAATTTCTTGGCGGCGGCTCTCAGGACTCCACTTGAGTTCAGCAGCTTCATCCAGCTCGTCTAATCTTGCACCTTCACCCCAACCCGTTTGTGCTGCTGAGGACGTGTTCGTTGGCAGTTGTTCATTGACCAGACCAAAGAAGGAATCTAGATCTTCGCTAGTCGAGGGACTTTGTGGATTGATTTCCTCAACTGAAGGAAGCGACTCTAGAGAATCGATGTCTAGCTGAATGAAAGTATCTACCTCATCGTTGTTATCTAGCTCGATACCTGCATTTTCAAGATCGAGTCCTTCGACGATTTCCCAGTCATGGAAGTTCAAGTGTTCTAGGGAAATGTCTTCAAGGGACGACTCAGATTCGGTGGGAGTTGCCCCTTGAGGAGCGAAAAAAGCGATCGCGTTTTCTGGTTCGGTAGGGAGTTGCTCGACGGGTGGCAGCGGTTGAAGGGGCGTTGGCGTCCCCCTAGAGGGATTCGGCGGCGGTGTTAGCGCTGCGCTCGGTAGCAGTGTCTCTGGTGTTTTTGGAGTGGTAGCTAGCTCATCAGTTTGACGCGCTGAATCCGAGACTTGCAGTGAGGATTGTAAAATTGTTGAAGCTTCTCGCCCCAGCTGCTGCGCCAAGCGATTTACCAGTGTGGTAAACAGCATCTCCCCTTGAGTGCCCAAGCTGTGCATCTTTTCAAGTCCTTGGGATAAGGACTCCTGATAACTCTGAAGATTGCGCTGTAGTGCCTCAAAGATCGCCCGTTGGTTAGCATCTAGAGTGAGTAACAGTTGATCGGACTGCGCTTGCAGCTGATGGAGTTGCTCTAGGCGCTCTTGCGGCTGCATCACTCTCCCGACTCTATTCCGATTAGAAGCCATTGGAGCGATTGTCCCCAGTGTTGATTCAGTGCCTAGAAGCTGCACTTCTAAATTTGCTATAACTTCAGCCAGTTGTTGCGTCAAGCTTTCGGTGCAGCGGCTGATTAACCCCTGGGAAAACTCTGAAATAATTTGTTGCTGGGTTGTCTTTTGCTGGGTAATCGAATCAATCTGTTGCCTTGTGCGTTCCAGCTGCTGAATTTCTTTAACCAAAGACTCTCGCTGTTGACGTAGATCTTCTAAGTCTGCCTGCAACGGCTGCATCAAGTCAGCTCGTAGAACATCCATTTCTTGAGTCACCGCCTGCACAATCTGCTGCAAGACTTCGGATTGAGCTGGCGTTGCGGGTGTCGGCGATTTTTCGGGTGCTGCCAAAAAATTCTGCTGCTGGGAAACCAGATAGCTACGAACTCGCTCTAGAACCTGGCGCTGAGTTGTGACATCACTGGCCTTAGACCAGGGGAGACGGGAGCCAGGTTTGGGGAGGATGCTGTCAATATCAGCGATCAGAGATTGAATATCCTTCTGAGAAGTCACGGTCAACTCCTTGACGAGAACAGTTGCCTTGAGGCAGGAGTGAGTGTCAGCCCTCGCCTCTAATGTTAAATTGCGATCGCGACCAAGCCATAACCTTTGGGCTGAGTTGATGAATTCAGGTTGCCCTGGTGAGTCACTTAAAGCAACATGTCTTCCCAGTTCGCTCTAAAAATCAATGAATTTATCAAAAATTGATACAAAATCGGCTTGATTGTCATCATCATAAACTCATGATCGCTTTTCGATGAGACAGAATGCTACATCGCCCGATCATAATTTTGGTACCCAAACAATATGGAGGATAATAACTGTGTGACCCTTCTCTCGTTGATTGCCTCAAGTTCTGACAGAATTAGCGATTGAGGACACTCCAATCTGGTAGAGCCGTCATGGGTGAGGTAACAACATCTGCCTTTGCACATCTTGCTTGTCTTGAAAGGTTGGTGTAGTATCTGAACCCTTAAGGGTTCAGTTGCTTAGACTGTTGCTTTTCAAGGGTTGTAACGGAAAAAACCTCCTGCCTGGATTTAGTGGACAGCTGAGCATCTATCTGTCCACGGTGTTTACAATGTGCTCGTGATCTCATGGAAGACCGATACAGCTCACACGAAATGAACTCTAATGTTAATGAGTTGATGTGCGCGGCTCCTTTTTTTACTGGTTTACCAGAGACCATTGTGGAGCAAGCCACTTCTCATGTTGTCACCCGTAGCCATCCTGCAAATCGAGTAATTTTGCTGGAGAATGATTGGGGTGGGTCAGTATACTTCATTTTGGAGGGGTGGGCAAAGATTCGCACCTACAACCTCGACGGCAAAGAGGTGACCCTCAATATTCTAGGAAAAGGAGAACTCTTTGGTGAAATGGCGGCGCTGGATGAGGTGCCTCGTTCAACAGACGTCATCACCTTGACACCCACGACGATTGGTAGTATACCAGCTCAGGATTTTGTCCAGTTAATTCATAACGAACCCCTGGCAGGTGTGCGCTTGTCTCAGCTGATGGCAAAGCGTCTGCGTCAAGTTAACCGCCGTCTGCGCTTGCGCGAGTCGGATAGTACATCGCGAGTGGCAGATACTTTATTGTTTCTAGCAGAGGGACAGGGGAAGCTAAAACAGCAAGGAACTGAGATTCCAAACTTACCCCACCGAGAGTTAAGCAGCCTTAGCGGACTGGCGCGAGAAACAGTAACACGAGTGCTAACAAAGCTGGAGAAGAAGGGTCTGATTGTTCGGGAACACGATATTATGTTTATCCCTGATGTGCCTGCCTTAGAGCGGATTATTGCCTAGCGAAGGGTGTAGAGCCGTGCGACAGAAGTTTCTCACCAGTTCCGAGCAATACCCGAAAAGCTGCTCCCCCTGCCTCCCCTGCTCCCTCTGCTCCCCCTGCCTCCCCTGCTCCCTCTGCCTCCCCTGCACCCCCTGCGTCCTCTGCTCCCCCTCCTTACAACTGATGGGTCATTTCTGCCAGCTTGTACTAGGGCGTCGAGCGTCGATTTTCTTGAATACCTTTAACAACTTACAAAATTACTATGAGTTTTCGGAAAATCCTTGTTGCTATTGACAACTCCGAGTTGAGTCATTCTGTCTTCGCAGCGGCGCTAGAATTAGCCCAGCCAAGCAAAGCGGTAATGATGCTGCTTCACTGCCTTACCACCGAGATGGTCAGTGAACCAACCTCTCCCATGATGATGGATGCGGGTTTGCCGCTAGGATTTGTCAACAGTGACTACCAAACTCAACAAATCCTGCTCCAAAGGCAGATTGAGGAAGCGAAGACAATACTGAAAAGCTACAGCGAACAAGCAATGCACCACGGAGTGACAGCCGCATCAGATTACAAAGTTGGCGAAGCGGGTCCTCAGATGTGTGAAATTGCTTCCCAGTGGGGTGCAGATTTAATTGTAGTTGGGCGTCGCGGTCTTACGGGATTGGCGGAAGCCTTTCTGGGGAGTGTGAGTAACTATGTGGTACACCATGCTCCGTGTTCAGTGTTAGTGATTCAGGAAGTAGATCATAATTCAACCGTGAGCGCAGTAACTGATCTTTCCTCGTAGGGGCTGACAATGGGTGTGCTCATAAGTAGTTGGTTGAGACTGACACGGGGACGCGGGGACACGGGGACGCGGAGAAATTTTCTGCATCTTATCACCAACTGGTTTTGATCGCACCCCTCCCGTAGCCCCCCAAGGCAAGGGGGGAACCGGATTTTCTCACCCCAGAATTAGGGACAGGGGGCTAAAATGCATAATTTCCCTACAGATTTTCTTCACTTGACAGGGCTGGGTGGGCATTGCCACCCAGCCCATGGAGAATCGGTCTAGGTTCTCTTGATAGTAACCTAAGGAGCTAGTGCGCTTCCCCGCAGCAGGCTTCCAATGGTCTTAGCCGTAATCTTCATCTGAATCAAAGGATTAGCTGGTACTACTGTTTTGTAGAGATAGCTATCAAACGTTAGGCGTTGGACATCACGGTCAGCGCACATCTCCACAAAGGCTTCACGGGTG
>DATNQP010000196.1:0-5761 GCA_036703965.1 Leptolyngbyaceae cyanobacterium | reverse complement strand
TAGGTCTGGCGGGCTAGCTGAATGTTATTATCCGAAAAATCTATCCCTACCATTTTGTCCGGTTTTAAGTAGCCTGCAACATAAGCTGTCCCACCACCCCGTCCTGAGCCAACCTCTAGAACCTGTTTTCCCTTCAAATCCACGGCGCTCGCAACCTGGTGATAGAGCTGGATAAAATAACGGTCATTCTCATCTGCCTGTGCCAAATCTATTTTCCCGACATCCGGTTCCAGATCGACAAACCCATAATTCATAAATCGCCAGTCGGGTTTCTGGTAGTAGTTACCAAGAAACTGATACCACGAACGCCATAAGGTGCGTTTAACATCGGGAGACAATCCTAGGAGAAACAGAAAAATCCTTGATAGCACGATTCTAATGCCTGTTGGTTTTGAGAGAAATCTTACCGTCTTCTCTACTCACTAGAGTCTGTCTGCAAACCTCTAAAGTTTGATTTTTCGTGGGCAGAAACGAGGTAAATTCGTCGAATCTCCCGAATGTGACAGAAGAAGGCTAAACTGCCTCCCTAACCGGAAAGCTAGAGAGGCATGGGAAATGAGGATCGCTCAACTGTTCACAAATTATTCGCTTTTGCTCAGTACAGGAGTTCTGACATCTTCTGAGACTTCTTTCAATTTTGCATCTTGGGCTAGAAACTCAGCTAACTGGGCTTCAATCTGCTCCTTGACAATCTGGCGATACTCCAAGAAATGCTCAATTTGAGCGCAAACCCCTAAATAACTGCTCACTCCACCGGGATTGTGCCGATACATACTAAACAGGTTGCGCCAGAACTGCCAACGAGTCTTGCGAAGAACCCCTTGCCGCAAACAGATCGTTAGTAGCGCCCGGATTACCACCCAATTCAGTTTCTTCTTAGCAGCTTTTCCCTTCTTAGGATAGGTTGCCTCTCCTAGAATGCGAAAGTGACGGTAGGTGCGGTCTAGGAAACGCTCTGGATCGTACAGTTTCCAAAAAGCATCGATATATTCATGGGCAATCTGCTCCAAGGGGCGAGTTGGCACATAGTTCATCAACGTTGTTTGGTTGATATTGGCTGATTCAATCCGGAGGCGTCCCTCTTTCTTTAGCCGATGCCAGAGTGCTGTATCGGGGAGAGCTTGCAACATACTGAATATTGCTGTGGGAATTGAGGTTTTCTCAACAAACTGGACAATGCGATCGCCTGCCCCTGGTTTTTCGCCATCAAAGCCGATAATGAACCCTGCCATTACCCGCAGTCCTGTACGCGTAATGGCATATACAGAATCGCTCAGAGAATCTCTCGTATTTTGGTACTTCTGAGTTAGGGTCAAGCTCTCCTCGTCAGGTGTCTCAATTCCTAAAAAGACAGCTCCAAAATTACACGACACCATCATCTCCATCAGTTCTTGGTCTTTTGCCAAATCGATGGAGGCTTCGGTGGCGAAGGAAAAGGGATACTGATGTTCAACCATCCAGGGCTTTAATTCCTTCAGGAATAACTTGACATTGCGCTTGTTGCCAATGAAGTTGTCATCCACCATAAAAATGCTGCGTCGCCAACCCAACTCATAGAGGCGTTCCAGTTCAGCCAAAATTTGGGCAGGGGTTTTTGTCCGAGGTTTGCGACCGTAGAGGACAATAATGTCGCAAAATTCGCACTGAAAGGGGCATCCACGCGAAAACTGGACTGACATCTCAGAATAAGCGTCAAACTCCAGTAGATCGAAGCGGGGGATGGGTGTGTGGCTGACATCAGGTTTCTCTCCCCCAGACCGGAAGACTCCCCTAGTGTCGCCCCGTTGAACGGCTTCCACAAACAGGGGCAAGGTGATTTCCCCTTCATCCAAAATCAAATAGTCAGTGCCAGCAGCTTCAGCTTCATGGGGTAAAGCAGTGGGGTAAGGTCCACCTACAGCAACAGCTTTCCCCCGTCGTTTCGCCTCCCGAATTTGGTCGAGTAAATCATCCTTTTGAACAATCATCGCCGAGAGGATGACTAAATCTGCCCAAGCCCATTCCGCTTCACTGACCTGGCGGACATTCCGGTCTACTAACTTAAACTCCCACTCTTGGGGCAAAATTGCGGCAACAGTTACTAAACCTAATGGTGGCAGCATCGCCTTACGATCTAGTAAGGCTAAAGTTTTCTCAAAAGACCAAAAGCTTTTTGGAAATAGGGGATATAGAAGTAAAACTTTCATGGAATTCACCAAGTTGTAGGCTTTATTGACGCACCACTGTTCGCAGAAGTAGCGATACTCAATGTGGCAAAGCTATTTTCTTTCTTTTTTTTGGATCTACACAGCGATAAGCCTACACCCGGATCAATTAGTTTCCAACTGTACCCCACCACTTACCAGACAGATGTTTTAGAACATTTGTAATTAAAAAAATTGATTAATTAGCGATCGCTTCAACTTCCTTACTGCTCACCTGGGTTCCATCAGCGTTTAACTTTGCCTCTTGGGCGAAAAACTCAGCCATCTGGGCTTCAATTTGGTCGCGCACAATCTGGCGATACGCCAAAAAGTGTTCGTTGTGAGCGCACACGGTGAGGTAATGATCCCAGACGCCAGGGTTATTCTTGATGATGCTAAACAGGTGGTGCCAGAACTTCCAGCGAGTCTTGCGCTTAACGCCCTGACGCCAAGCGATAATTAGCAATGCCCTAAGATCCACCAAGCTGGGAAATTTAGCTGGGACTTGGCATTTTGGTGCCCCCAGCATCAAGAAATGGCGATAGGTACGGTCTAAAAAGCGCTCAGGCTCATACAACTCACAAAATGCCTCGACGTATTCCCTGGCAATTTCTTCCAGGGGTCGAGTTGGGATAAAGTTCATCAACGTCGCCTGGTCAATGTTGCTATCTTTACTACGCAGGCGTCCCTCTTTTTCTAATCGGTGCCAGAGTGCCGTATCGGGTAGAGCCTGTAATATCCCGAATAGACCTGTGGGAATTGCCGTTTGCTCGATAAATTGAACAATACGCGGACCCGCCCCGGTTTTCTCGCCATCAAAACCAATAATGAACCCAGCCATTACCCGCAACCCTGCCCGTGTAATCAGTGCCACGGAGTCGCTGAGAGTTGTGCGAGTATTCTGGAATTTTTTAGTCAGTTGCAAACTAGCTTCATCTGGCGTCTCAATTCCCAGAAACACGCCGTTAAAATTGCACTCGACCATCAAATCCATCAGTTCCTGGTCTTGAGCCAGGTCAATGGAGGCTTCAGTATTAAAGCTGAAGGAATACTGGTGTTCGGCTTGCCAAACTTTTAACTCTTTGAGGAATAACTTGACATTGCGCTTATTGCCAATGAAGTTGTCGTCCACCATGAAAATGCTGCGACGCCAGCCCAGGTTATAAAGGTAATCCAACTCCGCTAATAGCTGGGTGGGTGTCTTGGTACGGGATTTACGACCATAGAGGACAATAATGTCGCAAAATTCACACTGAAAGGGACAGCCCCGCGAAAACTGAACCGACATGGAGTCGTAAGCATCCAACTCCAACAAATCAAAGCGGGGAACCGGCGTTGTCGTTACATCGGGTTTTTCTCCACCAGCGCGGAAAATTCCTGCTGTGTCCCCCCGTTGAATCGCCTCGACAAACATGGGTAGGGTAATTTCCCCTTCATCCAATATCAGGTAGTCAACACCAGCCTCTGTTGCTTCATAAGGTACAGAAGTTGGGTAAGGACCACCACAGGCAACTCGCTTGCCTCGCTGCTTCGCTTCTCGAATTTGCTCAAGTAAATCTTTTTTCTGGACAATCATCGCCGAGAGAATTACGACTTCTGCCCACTCCCATTCTTCCTCGGTGACGGCACGGATATTCCGGTCTACCAGCTTGAACTCCCACTCTTGGGGTAAAATTGCCGCTACTGTCACTAATCCCAAAGGCGGCAGTAGAACCTGGCGATTAACTAACTCTAAGACTTTCTCGAAAGACCAAAAACTTTTAGGAAACAGAGGATAAATCAGTAAAACTCGCATTAAATCTTAAATCTCACACAACAGAATTTAGATATTAGCTTTAACAGTTTGCTCTCGCTCCAATTTTTTGCCTCTACAGTAAGCATACTCGCCTAAAGATTGAGACACACCACAGGATTGTAATAGTTCCCCCAAGTTTTAGCACAAAAGCTGATAAAAGCCTCCGCTTCACTCAAGAAATCAGTAGGCAATTTTGAGCGATCGCATGATCTTTCATCTCTATGTCCCGCTTCTGACTGGTTCTCAGAAGGTCAGTAGCGATTGACCAAGGACAAACCACTTTTCTTTATTCTGGCTTGGGCATTCCCAAAAAGGGAATTCTCCCATGGGCATAGTAACGACGGTAAAGCAGTTCCAGCTTACCGCCATACTCCTGAATTGATGCCAGCTGACGCCGGTACAGCCCCCGGAATGTATTGGCAAACAACAGTGTGAACAGCGCCACGCATAACCCAGCTACTGTGGAGATTAAAGCCTCACTGATGCCCCCTGTAACGCCAGTGGTATTGGTGCGCCCAATATTGCCTATCCTGAGGGCAGCAAAGGCATCCATCAACCCTAAAATTGTTCCCAAAAGACCCAACAGTGGCGAAATACTAATTACTGTTTCAAAGACTGTACCGAAACGTTTCAGGGTTGGCAACTCAGCTTGAGCTGCACTTTCTAGCGCCAGTCGAAATTCTTCTGGGCTGGGTTGTTCTAGTTCCAAAGCGGCTAGAAAAATCCGCGCCATCGGTAGGTCACTATTTTGCTCTAGCTTGAGGAACGCTGACTGAGGGTCGTGCGGGTAGAGTTTGAGCACTTCCCTCGTCATGCGGTTCTGACGCTTAGTCAATCGCTGCCAAAAGGCAATACGCTCCAAAATCAGAGCGATCGCTATAAGGGAGAATGCCAATAGGGGCCACATGACAACCCCACCCGAAGAAAAGATAGCGCTGATTGACATTAGGGGCTTTCAAATTCAGGGAGTATTGGGAACGCGATCGATTTGGGCGTAACCACTGAAAATAAGCTTGTTCCCCTGAGTTTCCAGGCGATTAACGCGCAGAGTGACGCCATCGAGGTTGAAGCGATCCAGATCCACCATGTTATTCAAAATCTCAGCCATTGCATCTGTCAATGTTTGAGAAATTTCTCGCAAAGACTCTGGTACAGCATCGGGTTCAAAGCGGCAATCTTGAAAGAGAATACGACGCCTACGCTCAACCACCAGGGTCGATATCATACTAATCGGTACCAGACCGTGATTGGGTAGGTTCGCTTTGGCAAAAAGCCGCAGCCCGTTGTTGGGTTGCAGTTGCACTTGCACATCGGTGAAGGAAATTGGTTCACCACCCGATAACTCTGCCAAAGCTGGAATAGAAAGATTTTCCAGGCGTTTTCTCACCAGTTCTGCCTTGAAGGAGTCATTGATGTCGCTTTCTGTTAGCGTGACCTGCGCGATCGCTTGGGTGGGTTGCTTGAGATTAATCTGACCCTTCAAAACCGAACTAAAGTCCAGCAATACGGCATCCGTTTCAAACGACATCTCCTCAGTCCGGAATTCGCGCCGAATCACCAAACCACGACCACTCATCTTAAAACTGTCAATGCTACCCTGCAACAATTTGCTAGAGGGGAAGCAGCGAACATCAACCTCTACTGACTCGCTCCGAGTAAATAGGTGGCGAATCGTCTTGCTGGCAACGGTATTGAGCATTTGCTCTCCCCAGTCGGTGCCAGAAGTTTTTGTTGTACCGGCGAAGCCACCAAACATACAGCTCTGCATCCACGAGACTTCTCT
>DATNQP010000195.1:0-10703 GCA_036703965.1 Leptolyngbyaceae cyanobacterium | reverse complement strand
GTTAGCGCTTCGTCGCGCAATTTGGCCTCAAAGGGATGCTATTAATGCCTTAATTCGAGATGGAAGTGATTTGATCAGCCCTGAGGTACGAGTTTACCTGCGAGACTGTTACGATCACGCGGTTCAGGTTATGGATCTGGTAGAAACTTATCGGGAATTGGCTTCTGGTCTGATGGATGTCTATCTATCCTCGGTTGGCAACAGGATGAACGAGATTATGAAGTTCTTGACCGTCATGTCGTCAATTTTTATTCCGCTAACTTTCATTGCGGGGATATATGGAATGAATTTTAATACAGACAAGTCGCCCTGGAATATGCCAGAACTAAACTGGTACTGGGGCTATCCGCTTTGTTTAGCTGTCATGTTGGCGATCGCAGCTGGTTTAGTCTTCTTTTTCTGGCGTCGGGGCTGGTTTGAAAATTTCTCCACTATCAAGGATGATTAAAGTAAAGAATAAATATATCATTTTTTAATTTGACCTCTTTTAAGGGGTTTCCCGTGATGGACAGCCGCAATTTACTGATTTTTACTGTTTATCTCATTGTCGTTGTTTATATTTTTTACCAGGCTTACAAGTCTTTAGGCAATCAAGTGGTGATTGCACTAAATCCAGCAGATCTGAATAGACAACTGGAAGAACATGACCTGAAGAACATAATCGAGATAAAATTTAAGTTCAGACCCCGCTATAGGCTCGATGAACTAACTAAACTGCTAATCAGTATTAAGAATATTTCCCAAGAGGAGACCATCCGTGTTGACTGGGATGAAAGTTCTATCACTGATTTTGATAAGGTTACGGGACGAGTGATTCGGGTAACTTTCGGCATGACAGATCTACCACAATCCCAAGCTGTTAGCATTATTGTCCCCGGTCGGATTATTGAGGAAGAGTTGAGCGATGATAAGGCAATTCTCGGTCCCTTATTTAAGGCAGATAAGCTCAAAAAAGCGATTGGAAAATCCGACCCGTTCTACCTCCGATTATTTTTTACGGTATCTAACCCAGTGGGTGCTAAACGTGCTTATACTCTGCGTTGCCAGTTTATTCCTAAAAAGCTGCACTGGGCAAAGGCTCTTACCCTTGAATTAAAGCCGAAACCTTCTAAGAAGAAGTAGTGCTCTTTCACGATTCTTCGCCAACTTCATTGCCAAAGTACTCCACAGATACTGGCTTCTGTCAACAAAGAGGCAGGGGGCATGGGAGAGGGGAGCAGGGCTTGTCCCCCTGCACCCTGCACCCTGCTCCCCTGCTTCTTCTGGTCAAGGAAGGATAACTCTCACTCTCAGAGTCAATAGCTAACAACTAACGCCTCACCGAGACTAGACTGGATGATGGAGAGAGTAGGCGCAGGTGGTTGCGGATTTGCTCTTGTGCAGCAAATCTGAGGAAAGTCCGGGCTCCCGAAAGACCAAACTTGCTGGGTAACGCCCAGTGCGGGTGACCGTGAGGATAGTGCCACAGAAAGATACCGCCTGGAATAGGGACTGGGGAATAGGGACTAGGGACTGGGAAACATCTCAATACCCAATCCCGAATACCCTAATCCCGAATACCAGGTAAGGGTGCAAAGGTGCGGTAAGAGCGTACCAGCAGCATCGAGAGGTGCTGGCTCGGTAAACCCCGGTTGGGAGCAAGGTCAAAAGGAACTACGGTTGGTCTTTTACCAGTTCCATACAAAAGAACCGCTTGAGGCGTCTGGTAACAGGCGTCCCAGATAGATAACCACCCTTCCAGTGGTACTGCCACTGTGGAGAACAGAACCCGGCTTATGTCCTACTCTTTCCCTCTTTCTAGCTCCTGGAAAGACTTTAATAGCAATTTACCTTCATACAGCTCACCCTATGTCCCTTCCTTTAAAGTGCCGAGTGCAGAGTGAGCTGCCGGAGTTGATATGAGACATCTGAGGACAACTTGGTATAAGTTTCTGCTTGAGAACGCTGCTATTCATTGAATTTAAGTGAGGTGCTACTTGATGAGTTGATGAAAATAATTCAGAATGAATTTATAAGTGAGATTCCTATTTTAGGAACTGGTTATTCGGCAATGACAACGTTTTTTAACGTTCGGGAACAGTTTTTTATAGAGAAAACTGTAATTTTTCTTAAAGGCTTTGAAAATATTGATGAAGATTTTAGAAATAAATTAGATAAAGCTATTTCTGAAGAAAAATACAAGCAAGATCTGGAAGAACGACTGATTATTGCCTTGGAGCGTTTTGATGAACTAAAAAAAGCTACTGCCTTATTCAATTTTTTTGTCGCTCGTATTAATAATGAGATTGACCATCAAGAGTTTTTGCGGTATTTATATGTATTAGATAAAATTGATTTTAATAATATAGAATCTTTACGAAAGTTTTACTCTTCAACAGAAGAAGTAACTTGTGATAGCAGCCTAAATAGTTTTGCTTTCGTTGGACTATTAAAATTGCTAACTAAATTAGACGTTATAGTCTTTGGAAAAAATGATTTTGGAAGCAAATTTTTAAAAATATTAGATCGACTGGCTTAGCCAACAGTATTGTTGTTGCGCCTCTTAATCATGAGCCTAAAAGACCCTCGTCGTCAGAAGCAACTACAGCAATTTGTTCAAAAATTGGGATTGCCGGAGAAGGTGCCAGTACAGTGGGCGCTCCTTGACCTGGCATTGACTCACCCAAGCATTTCCGCTCAGGCAAACTATGAGCAATTGGAGTTTGTTGGTGATGCTGTGGTGCGGATCGCCACTTCCGAGTTGTTATTTGAAACTTACCCCAATGCTTTGGTTGGTGAGTTTGCGGCGATTCGTTCCGTGCTTGTGAGCGATCGCATTCTTGCTCAGCTGGCTCACAGTTATGGACTAGAGCGTTATTTACTGGTGTCTAGCAGTGCTGCCAGTGATAAAGCTGGAGAGACATCGCGGTTGGCAGATGCCTTTGAGGCAGTATTGGGAGCACTCTACCTAAGTACCCACACCCTGGAACTTGTTCGCCCCTGGCTAGACCCTCCCTTGCAGCAATTGGCAGCTGAAATTCGCCAAGATCCAGCCCGCCAAAACTACAAAGACGCGCTCCAGGAATGGAGCCAAGCTCACTACAAAGTTCTCCCAGAGTATCGCCTCCAGGAAACTAGCCTAGTGCATGGTGACGCCAACCGATTCACCGCCGAAGTCTGGCTCCAGGGACGGCGACTGGGTGCAGGAACAGGACGAACGAAAAAGGCAGCGGAACAAGCCGCTGCCAAACAGGCATTTTTAGAAGTGAGAAGTAAGCAGTGAAGAAAACTGGGATTGCAATATTAGGCGCAGGTCGCTGGGGTGTCCACCTGGTGAGAAATTTCTTGGAACATCCTGATGCCCGTGTAGTAGCGGTGGTCGATCCACACTCAGACCGCTTAGCCTCCATTCGAGAGCGTTTTGCTCTGTATGACGGTACAGTTTTGGCAACGAATTGGGAATCTGTGCGTAGCAGTGCTGAAGTTGAAGCTGTGGTAATCGCTACCCCTGCCATTACCCATTACACCCTGATTGCAGATGCTCTGCGGCAGGGGCATCACGTTCTGGCAGAAAAACCCTTGACCCTTGATGTTGCAAAGTGCGTGGAATTATGCCGCCTTGCCGAACAACAGCACCGACAGTTGATGGTTGACCACACCTATTTGTTTCACCCTGCTGTTGCGCGTGGTAAAGAGGTCGTTCAATCGGGGTGTTTAGGAGAATTGCGCTATGGCTACGCCGCTCGTACCCATTTAGGACCAGTGCGTCAGGATGTGGACGCTATGTGGGACTTAGCGATTCACGATATTGCGATTTTCAACACCTGGTTAGGGCAGTTGCCGGTGGAAGTCCAAGCGACGGGTAGAGTTTGGCTTCACAGAGACGAGGAGAAGGGGAGCAAGGGAGAGGGAGAGCAAGGGAGGATTGCCAATCCCCAATCCGCAGGTTTGGCTGACTTTGTTCAGGTCACACTCACCTATCCGACTGGCTTCCAGGCATTGATTCACCTGTGTTGGCTCAATCCTGATAAACAGCGGCGTCTTGGTGTTGTGGGGAGTCAGGGAACTTTGATTTTTGATGAGATGCTGGCTGAGACCCCCCTAACCCTCCAGCAGGGGTATCTGGAGCAGGACGGCAACCACTTTACTCCCGCTGGTCAACGTCGTGAAGTTTTGAACATAGAACCGGGCGAACCGCTGAAGTTGGTATGCGATCGCTTTCTCAATAGCATCCAATCCAGCCAACCCTCACCCGTATCCTCCGGTTGGGTTGGTACTCAGCTGGTGCAGATTCTTTGCTGTCTTTCCCAATCCCTGCAAGAGGGAGGACGCCCCATTACAGTTCCTCAGTTGCCCAGCCTCAAGGTTTAATCATAGCTCCATTCGAGTCTGCCGCACTAGTATCCGTTTGTAGGGGTGGATTCAGTTGGCTCGATCCAGACATTGGTTGGGAGCCATCTGTGCTCGACTCGCAGTTATTCATCTGAGTAACTGCGATTGATTTTGGGGCTTCTCCTGAGGACAACCGTGACTGCTCAATAATAGGCAAGACAATTTCAACGGTGGTTCCCTGACCATCCCCCTGGCTAGAAAGGGTAATGCTACCTTGCATCAGTCCCATTAAATTCCGCGAAATAGCCAGACCCAGACCAGTACCACCAAACTGACGAGTTGTCGAGCCATCAACCATCACAAAGGGACGGAATAGTTTGTGCTGTTGAGTCGGGTCAATGCCAATTCCCGTATCCTTGACGGTTACAACAACCTGTGAGGCGTCAGCTACCAAGCTGGCGTCTTTACTGCCATTCTCTCTAGAGGAGACCCCCCCTTTTCCTTTTCGGGAGGGGAAGTCGCCTGAATCACTAGAACCAGAGCCTTGGTGAGGACGTGCTTTGAGTGAGGGTACGGCTGTTTCAGGAGTAGGCTCAATCCGCGTACTAATCGTAATGCTGCCAGAGTTAGTGAACTTGACGGCATTGCCCACCACATTCAGTAGCACCTGTTTGAGTTTAGCTGGGTCGGCACACACAGCAATGACCTCATGCAGGTCAGTAGTATGGAACTGTATACCTTTCTGTTGAATTGGAACAGCCTGTAAATTAATCACTTCATTGAGCAACTTTCGCAGGTCAACCGGTTCCATTTCTACCGAGAGCTTACCAGCTTCGATCTTTGCAATATCCAGGACATCATTGATAATTCCCAATAGATGAATTGCCGCATCGTCAGCTCGCTGTAAAAAATCCAATTCTTCTTCTCGGTCGTCACAGAATCCATCTCGTACCAGTCGCAGGCAGCCAATAATACCGTTGAGGGGCGTTCTCAGCTCATGGGACGTATTAGCGAGAAACTCGTTCTTCAGCTGATTAGCGGCTTGCGCTTCTTTCCAGGCGGCTTCGAGTTCTTCTGCCCAATCTCTCATGCGTACAATCATCCCATCCAGGGCTTCTGACAATTGGTTGATTTCCCGAATTTGGAAGTTTTGGGGAATCCGGTCTGTGGAGTGCAGCCGAGAGTTATTGAGGGCGTAGTCTCTGAGTTTTTCTAGAGGACGTGCCAAGTAGCGAGCGATATAAAGTGTTGCTAAAAAACTCGCGGCAATTAAGCAGCATGTCAGGATGAACAGAACTTGCTGAATATCTTTGAGACCAGCAAGGGCACTATCTAAGCGAGTGACAGCTAAGATAGTCCACTGCTGGTTCTGTTGAGCTGTAATCGGACTGGGAATAGAGGCATACCCAGCGAGTAACTCCACGCCGTTTTTTTCAAAAGAAAACAGATGCTGAAAATCCTTCCGACCCGCGATCGCATTTTTCACGACATCCTTAAGCCTCGCTGCATCGGCTTCCTGATTAATATTGCTTCCTACGCGATCAGGATAGGGATGCGAGAGAATTGTTCCTTCCTCGGTAATCACCACCGGATAGCCAGACAGAGAACCCCGCTCGACCCGCTCTGGCTGTACTAAGGCTGATTGGATACTTAAGGCATATTGGAGTTGACCAGCAGAGTTATAGACTGGCGCACTGAGTACTAAATTGAGTTGACCCGTAGAGTGAGGTTGTTTGGCTCTTTCGGTGCCTGGGGGGTTAGAAGAGGGGGGGGTTCCTTTGAGTACTGTTGAGGGTTGTTGAGGTAGTAGTGCCGTCACGTAAACCTTAGAACGGTCTAAGACGAATTGACGTTGCTCCTTGGGCCATAAATTTACCTCAGTTGGGGTGAGCAATTGATTGTCACAGGTACTGGCAGCGATCGCTTTTGTCTTGAGATCGCTCAACTGCACGCACTGGATCGGGGTTGGTAATTGTTGAGCGAGTTGGTTGATAAATGGTTTATAGGCTTCTGGGGCAGAGGACTGTAGGACTACGGTTTCACTCGCCGTCACCAGGTTGGCTTGTAATGCAGTAATGGATTGTTGAATACTCTCACCTTTTCTCACGGCACTCTCGGTGAGATTTTGCCGAGCCGTTTCCAGGAGTACCGAGCGGGCTTTTCTGTAGGTCACATACACCCCTGTTAGTAATACTGGCACGCTGAGTAGCAAAAGGCGTGACAGTAGGATGCGACGAAAGGAGGATTGACCTGGCTTAGCCATAGAATGTCTGGTGATGATTTAAAGTGGAAAACCCAACAGCCATCGGGTTCGTTTCTATCCTAAAGCGGTTCAAAATCCCCGTGTATCCCAGAAACTTAGTTTCTTTAGAATCTATACAATAATCGGCTTAATATTAAGAATTTTCAAAATCGGTTTTCACTTCCCTTGCGTTAACTATGACTGAAAGATCTGTCATTAATCGACCCCATACGACAGTGGTTCTCGCCATGAGTGCGGATGGTAAGATTGCCGATGTGACGCGATCGCCTGCCCGATTTTCTTCCCCTGCTGATCGGACACATCTGGAAAAACAAGTTGCTCTAGTTGATGGTGTCTTGTTCGGTGCAGGCACATTAAGATCTTACGGCACGACAATGAGCGTCTCTAATCCTCAGCTGCTTGAACAACGAGAACAACAAGGGAAGCCGTCGCAGCCGGTACAGATTGTTTGCTCATGTTTGGCTGAAATTGACCCACAGTTACGCTTTTTCCGTCAGTCGGTCCCCCATTGGTTGCTCACAACGGCAAGGGGTGCCAAGCGTTGGCACTCAGTTGTTGGCAGTTTTGAGCGGATTTTGGTAGCTGATAGCTCCCTAGGAGGAATTGATTGGAGCAATGCTTTCGGGCAGCTAATGCAACTAGGGATTAAACGCTTGGGCATCTTAGGGGGAGGCGAATTGGTGGCGTCGCTTCTAGCCGCTGATTTAATTGATGAAGTCTGGCTGACAGTTTGCCCCTTGCTTTTGGGCGGCGCAACAGCACCGACGCCCGTAGGGGGTGAGGGGTTTCCATCGAAACTGGCGCGGCGTCTGGAACTTTTGGATGTTGAGACGATTGAACAGGAGGTATATCTGCACTATCGCCTGCAAGGCTTGTGAACATAGATTAACCTAAATACAGTTTCTGCCTTTGGAATCAGAGGCGATCGCTCGTGCTGATCAGGCGGTATCTTAACAAGTTCTTACCCTGGATTTCCCCAATGGTTCAACAACCCCAGCTTGACTACTCCGTTACCTGGGTCAACCGGATGGCTGACATTCCCCAAGCGGATTGGGACGCCCTTGCTCAGCCGCTAAAGACGCCTTTTTTGGAATGGGAGTGGTTGAATAATCTAGAAATATCTGGCAGTGCCACCGCTAAGACGGGCTGGTTGCCCAATCACCTGACGGTGTGGCGAGACAGACAGTTGATTGCGGCTGCCCCCTTGTATGTTAAGGGTCACAGTTACGGAGAGTTTGTGTTTGACCACCAGTGGGCAGATTTAGCTCACCGTTTGGGGGTACGCTACTATCCAAAACTGTTGGGAATGACGCCCTTTACACCCGCCACTGGCTACCGCTTTTTGATAGCACCCGGTGAAGATGAGGACGATCTTACGGGGCTAATGGTAAATGCGATTGACCACTTTTGCGACAAGAACCGTATTTCTGGCTGTCACTTCCTCTTTGTTGACCCCGAATGGCGACCTGTCCTCGAACGTCAGGGCTTCACCAGCTGGCTGCATCACAGCTACATTTGGCAGAACAAAGGCTTTGGCAACTTTGATGACTACCTAAGTGTCTTCAATGCCAATCAACGCCGCAATATCAAACGGGAGCGCAAAGCCGTCACCCAAGCCGGTCTACGAATCGAAATCCTCGCAGGTGATGAAATTCCTAAATCAATGTTTCCGTCAATTTACAGCTTCTACAGCAGCACCTGCGACAAATTTATGTGGGGGAGTAAGTATCTGACTCGCCAGTTTTTTGAGCAGTTATATCCCAGCTATCGCCATCGAGTGGTGTTGGTTGCTGCCTATCGGGAGGGCGATGACCGGCATCCAGTGGGTATGTCGTTTTGTCTGACGAAGGGTGACCAGCTGTATGGGCGCTATTGGGGTTGTTTTCAGGAATTTGACTGCTTGCATTTCGACGCCTGCTATTACACGCCGATTGAGTGGGCGATCGCAAATGGTATTCAGATGTTTGATCCCGGTGCCGGTGGACGTCACAAGAGGCGTCGCGGGTTTCCAGCTACCCCGAACCATAGTCTGCACCGATTTTACAATGGGCGGCTTACGCAAATTTTGCGGAACTACATTGGTGAGATCAACGAAATGGAACAGGAGGAAATCGACGCGATCAACCAAGATTTACCCTTTAGCAAGCGGGAAATTAATATTGTTATTCAGGATTAAGTAGAACTAGCCCGCAGTATCCGACTTTTCTATTTCCCCCTGCTTATTCACTATCAAAACGAATCAACGTAGACTTCTTGAGTCGTTTCTCGGAGCAAAAAACATAGAACTCATTGGTTGCACTCCCGTTGAACTAGAACACGCATTCTTCAGGTGGTCATGCTACTGAGGCTCTTACTATCTGCCTGACGCCAAGATGTCGTAGTTTTACTTATCTTTAGATAATTACGATAACTCGCTCGACTTATTGTAGTTTAAGTTTAAGTCAAGGTTAAGAATAGGTTAAATAATCTCTAGACAGAGGTGTTCCCGATGCAATTGTCGCCATAGGGAAGTGTTCCTGCGGTCTTTTTTCTTCGTTGCTAACCTTGTTAAGGCTTCGTCTATAGCAGGCACCAAGACAATTAGGACTCTCGCCAAATACTGAAACCTTAACCCCTCAATCTTTTCCCTTCTGCCTTCTGCCCTATGCCCTCTGCCTTTTGCTATATATGGCAATACGGTTTAGGTAAGATAATCTACCTGCCGATAACCTGTATAGAGACTCACCACGGCAAGTCTTGGAGTCCCTGAGAGAGCCTTGACTTGCGAGAGCGATCGCGTTTAGAGGCAGCTTCTAAACTAAGATTAGGTCTGTTTATGGTGTCCAATCACCTAAACAGTCAAGGAAATAAAAATTTCTATACAGAACATGAGTCAAACAGCAGATGCCCTGAGTGCCATTGATGACAAGCTATCAAAGCGTCATATCGACCTCGATCCAAGCGGATATTTCATCATCTACCTAGATCGGGAAGCAGGGCTAATTTGTGCCAAGCATTTTACAAATGTAATTGACGATCGCGGTTTAGCCGTTGACCCAGAAACGGGTAAAGTGATACCAGCAAAGGGTAAAGTAGAACGGACTCAAAGTACCTTGTTTACCGGCAGAACGGCGAAGGAACTTTGTGTTGCTATTTTTGAGCAAACCCAGCCCTGTCCTGTCACTTTACTCGACCATGCGGCTTATTTAGGACGGGAGTTGGTGCGGGCTGAGAATGCTCTAATTGGTGGGCAGGAGTATGTTCAGGACTAAAAAGTTGCAGGGTGAGCAGGTTATAACTTCCAACCCTGTAGCTTAGCCTGAGAATCCTTGATAGAAGAAGTAGGTAGCCATCGGGACAACCGTGGCAATGATCAGGATAGCAACAACCCAAATTGTGGAATTTTTAGTGTCGGTTTCCTCTGCACTCTTAAAGGTGCCTTCTACCTGAACATTTTCTGCGACGACGGGTGGACCAGGGTCAGCTTGACCGGATAGTACGGCAACTAAGCGATCGCTTGCATCCAATAAACCCTGATTATATTTATTGCCGTCGCGAAGTGGCACAACCAGTGTTTCGGACGCCACGCTCTGAGCGATCGCGTCGGGCATAATTGACTTGACCGTTTCACCCGTTTGAATGGCAGTGCCGTTAGTGAGGGTATCAATTACTAACAATGTTTGATTAGCTTGGGCTTGGGCAGTTGGAAACCATTTTTCAAACAGGGCTTTTGTAAAAGTTTCTGGTGTCTCACCGTAGTCTAAACGGTGGATCGTGACCATCCTCACCTCGTTACCTGTTTTTTTGGCTAAGTCCTCCAAAGTCTTGCTCAGCTTGCCTTCATTGAGGCGGCTAAGAACTTCTGCTTTATCAATGACCCAAGTCGGTTCGCCTGGGTTGACCTTGGGCATTTGATAGACGCCGATCGCATTTGCCGGGGTCGCCACTAGTCCGCTTGCCAGAATGATTAGCAACAGTTGTAAAATCAGGCGTTGAAGGTAGTTTCGAGTGTTATAGAGTTGATTGAGGAGCTGCTTCATTTAATTAATCTCAAGATTCCCTTTTCTAATAAATACTATACAAACCGCAACATAACTCATCTCTAAAAATTGAAGGTCGTGCTACGGTTGATGGGTAGGTCACCGAAAAG
>DATNQP010000194.1:0-10095 GCA_036703965.1 Leptolyngbyaceae cyanobacterium | reverse complement strand
AGGATCATCTTCTATCTTTTGATTCAACAAAAGTACGCATTTCGGAGTATGGGCATTTTGTCAAACAGTTGTTACTATTTTTAATAACAGAGAGTAACAGCTGATTGGCTTACCGGTACATAACCCTTACACCATAAGGATTCTGTAACAAAAACGCCCCTTCTGTTCTAATCTACTTATCTAGGAGTTAGCTATGTCTAAACCCATCGAACTGTCCTTGGAACAACAATTCAGCATTCGCTCCTTTGAAACTCAGGTTCAAAAAATGAGTCGCGAACAGGCTCAGGACTTCCTAGTCAAGCTCTATGAGCAAATGATGATGCGGGAAACGATGTACAAAGAGTTTCTGAAGCACGAATGGGGACTAGGGCAAACCCCTCAATTTGAGTCGTAGTAGCCCTAATCGTAGTGGGCGACCTCCGTCTCTTGCTAAGTTCCAGCGAGGAAAGGAGCCGGGGATGCTGGGGCGTCAACTTCATTTGCAGCCCAATTTGGCTAGTTGAGTGGACTAAGTATATTAAGTGAACGTAGCGAGATACCTTCTTGGCTGGCGAATCACATCAAGTTGTTAAGCACCGCTAAAAGATTTATTCATTACCGCTAAAGTTGTCGGGGATTCATTACCCAGCCCGTTAAGGGAGTAACAAGGGGAGCTGAGGTGGTAGTGTTAGGAAAAAACCATCCTCCCTGTATAGGTTTCAGCATTGCCCTATCGGCACAGTTTTTCTGAAGGTTGGTATCGGCCTGTGAAGTTTAGGCAAGCTTTGGCTGCTGGTAGCCTTAAGTCAATTACTTTTTTACACAGCGTCACCCCTGTTACCCGCTTCTTTTCTTTCCGCCGCAAAGTATAAGTTGTTGGACATATCATTTTTATATAGTAAAGATGGGGGTAGAGAGATGAGGAGAGCCATCTTCCCGCTTTCTCCCTACCTCGCAATCTCCCTATCCCTCTACATGACTTTCTGCAAACTCAATGTGTAATGGCTTAGAGCTATGCAATCAGTGGGCGATAAGCTTGCCGAACTCTGCTTTGAGACTTAATATATTCACTTTCCAGGTTTAATTCTACCAAAGCGACTTTTCAAACACGCTCCTAGCCGTGTTGGGCGATTCACAGGGATGCTACACCGGAGCAGAACTCCTTTACGAACAAGCACTGCAAATCCGCTGTTAAGTGCTGGAAGACAATCACCACGATACTAAGGAGTCGTCCAAAAACAACTTCGCACTTTTGTGTAGGATGGGCAATGCCCACCCTACGACTGATTTCTCAAAATGACGGAGTTATTTTTGGACAAGCCCTAAGACAACGGAAAGCAACCTCAGTCGCCTACGCAATGAAATGTCAAAGCGGAATCAGCTGGCGGGAACTGAAAGCCAAAACAGAAGAATCTCCTGCTTAGGCTTAACCTTCCGATTTTTGAACTGGAAACAAGGTGCCAGCCATCCGGGTTTCAAGATTTGTAGGTAAGGCAGAGAAGGAGGTAGAGCAAAATAAACATAAAATGCTCAGTCCTAGAGTATCGTTACTGGTGGTAAGTGGCTTGAAGCTATCTTCAGCTTATTTTTGTTTACCTTCTTATAACTTCTTCCAGTTATGACTGAACAAAAATATAGAAGAGAGGTGATTTTTGAACAACCCAAAGCAGAAACTATTTTTGAAGAACTCCCTCTAGAAGCAAGAGAATGGGCGGAAAGCTTGCCTTGGAATCAGCGCCGTTATATTTTGTTATTGTGCCATCTACTGTGTGTAGCTAGTCCAGAGAAGCAAGCTGAATTTTTAGATAGTTATACCGCAGATGGCTTAGTTTCAAGAAAGCTTCAAGATAGAGATACGCAACACCAAGTCAAAGAATATCTCAAAGATTTCTACATTGAGAAAGAGTTGGATGAACCTGTTTTAAGGGGCTACATTAGACAGTTTTACATCCATTCATCTCAACAGGTTAATAGAAAACCAGAAATTTATTTTCAGTCGGTTTTTCAATTGATTCTTAACACAGAAAAACAAAATAATATTTTTAGCTATATTCTGGGGTTTGAAATCCTTAAGCTGATGTTTAAAATGAGCTGGCTACAACACGAAAGGTTATACCAATTGCAGAAGAACCAAGAAGATTTCATCAGATTATATATAAAACCAATCCAAACGGCTCATAAGATTAACGGGATAGTTGTTCCTGATTATAGAAAGATTTTCTTTGATAAACGTGAGTTCTTTGTTAAAAAGCCTCACATAAAACCAAAAAAACTGATTGAACTCGTAATGGCAACATTTACAACAGATGTAGTTAGTAATTTGGGATTTTTAATCATGCGCGATCCTAAATTTTTAGCATTTGATTACGAATATATTTTTCAACCTGAGCCAGAAGGTATGTTCCCAGAGTAAAAAGCCCCGCCCGCTAGGGAGCGGGGCTTTTGTTGTTTTTTATTTGTTGTCTACAGCAGCTAGGAGTAATTAAACACAACCGGTCGTTTTAGGGGCTAAGGGCTAGAGACAGGTCACTGGGCAAGGATTCCTAATTTCTAATCCCCAATCACTAAAACCAAGAATGTTTATTTACACCGACCTGCTGAGCTGTTATACCCACTTAGGTATAATGAAGAATTCGGGCTATCCACTAGCGAAGCGGTATCTCGCTAAAACTGTTGGAGGGCAAAGAGACGTGAGTGAGCGTTTCTATAGATTTCCCAGAAGAGAAGCGCTGGCTGTGACCACCAATCTAGCGGCGGGAGTCTACCATTTTTACTTGCTCAAAGCATTGCCTTGAATAGGAGTCTGTTAGCTGTGGTTTTACAAGTATCCAAAAGCACCTACGAAACGAAAACTCAGGAAATTGCTAAGCAACTCCTGGCAGCAACCAGAGAGAATCGCTCCTTTTTTGCCCAGATGCGCGACCAAATGCGCTGGGACGATAAGTTACTTGCCTGGGCGATGAGCAATCCTGGCTTACGGGTGCAGCTGTTTCGCTTCATTGACTGCCTGCCTGCACTGCAAAGCAAACCGGAAATTGCCCGTCACTTGCAGGAATATCTGGGAGATGAGTCGGTTGAACTGCCAGCAGCGCTGAAGGGGATGCTCAACTTTGCCCAAGCTGACTCAATGCCAGGGCAAGTGGCAGCGACAACGGTGGCAACAGCGGTTGAATCCTTAGCGCATAAATATATTGCCGGTGAAAACATCAAACAGGCCATTAAGACGATTGAGCGTTTGCGGAAAGATAAGATGGCTTTCACCCTAGATTTGTTGGGTGAGGCAGTAATTACGGAAGCAGAAGCGCAATCCTATCTAAACCGTTACCTGGAATTGATGGAGCAGTTGAGCGAAGAAGCGAAGAAGTGGTCAACGGTTGAGGCAATTGATATTGCCGATGGGGAACCCCTGCCGCGAGTGCAGGTTTCTGTTAAATTAACGGCATTTTACTCTCAATTTGACCCACTAGATGCTAAGGGGAGTCAGGAGCGAGTGAGCGATCGCATTCGTACCCTGTTGCGCCGCGCCAAGGAGTTAGGTGCTGCTGTTCACTTTGATATGGAGCAGTATGCCTACAAAGACCTCACCCTTAGTATCCTCAAAGAACTATTGATGGAAGAGGAATTTCGTTCCCGTACCGATATCGGTATGACTCTGCAAGCCTATCTCCGGGACAGCGAGCAAGACTTGCGGGATTTGCTTGCCTGGGTGAAAGAGCGGGGTTATCCTCTCACCGTGCGCTTAGTAAAAGGAGCTTACTGGGATCAAGAGACGATTAAGGCAGCCCAAAAAGATTGGCCTCAGCCCGTTTACAACGATAAAGCAGCGACAGATGCAAATTTTGAGAAGATGACCCAGCTGATGCTGGAAAATCACGAGTATATTTATTCAGCCATTGGCAGTCATAACGTGCGATCGCAAGCCTTAGCCATAGCGATCGCCCAAAGCCTCAACATCCCCCGTCGCCGCTTCGAGATGCAAGTCCTCTACGGCATGGGTGACCAATTAGCAAAAGCCTTAGTGAAGCAGGGTTATCGGGTGCGGGTTTATGCTCCCTATGGGGAACTGCTGCCAGGGATGGCATATCTGATTCGGCGTCTATTGGAAAATACGGCAAATAGTTCCTTCTTGCGGCAAAGCTTGGAAGAGCGACCCATTGAGGAATTATTAGCACCGCCTGTTGAAACAGCAGGGGAGAAGGGAACCAGGGGAGAAGGGGAGAAGTATTTATCCTTCCCTAATGTTGCGGATACTGACTATGCTGAGGTGGAAGCACGGCAGGAAGCAGAACAAGCTTTCCAAACGGTTCGGCAACAGTTGGGTAAGACCTATTTACCCTTAATTAATGGTGAGTACCAGCAGACGCAGGATAGTGTAAATTCCGTCAATCCGTCCAATCCTACTGAGGTGATTGGCAAGATTGGACTGCTTTCAATGGACCAAGCAGAACAAGCACTGCAAGCCGCCAAAGCAGCATTCCCCGGTTGGCGGCGTACACCTGTAAGGCAACGTGCTGGGGTATTGCGAAAAGCAGCGGACTTGATGGAACAACGTCGAGCAGAATTATCGGCTTGGATGGTTCTAGAAGTGGGAAAAGCCCTACGCGAAGCGGATGGCGAAGTCTCGGAAGCGATTGACTTCTGCCGCTACTATGCCGACGAGATGGAACGTCTCGACCAGGGATATAACTACGACGTAGCGGGTGAAAATAATCGCTATATCTACCAGCCAAGAGGCATAGCACTCGTCATCTCTCCCTGGAACTTCCCACTTGCGATCGCGATGGGGATGACAGTTGCCGCACTGGTAGCCGGAAATTGCACCCTCCTCAAACCGGCTGAGACATCATCGGTGATTGCGGCGAAAATGGCTGAAATTTTGGTAGAGGCAGGGATACCCAAGGGCGTATTTCAATACGTTCCCGGAAAGGGTTCAACGGTAGGTGCCCACATGGTGAAGCATCCTGATGTCCACCTAATTGCCTTTACGGGTTCCCAGGAAGTGGGTTGCCGCATCTACGCCGATGCCGCCATTGTGCAACCGGGTCAAAAGCATCTGAAGCGAGTGATTGCCGAGATGGGGGGTAAGAACGCCATCATTGTGGATGAAAGTGCTGACCTCGACCAAGCGGTTGCGGGTGTGGTGCAGTCTGCCTTTGGTTACAGTGGTCAGAAGTGTTCTGCCTGTTCGCGGGTAATTGTCTTAGATCCTGTTTATGATACCTTTGTCGGACGCTTAGTAGAAGCAACGCGATCGCTCAACATCGGCGCAGCAGAATCCCCCAGTACCCAAGTGGGTCCAGTAATTGATGCAACAGCACGCGATCGCATCCGCGAGTATATTGAAAAAGGGCGAACAGAAGCAGAAGTTGCTTTAGAAATGCCTGCACCGGATACGGGGTACTTCATCGGACCCGTAATCTTCAGTGCTGTCTCACCGGATGCCAAGATTGCTCAGGAAGAAATCTTCGGTCCAGTTGTTGCCGTAATTCGGGCGAAGGATTTTCAAGAGGCGCTCGATATTGCTAATGGCACCAACTACGCGCTCACCGGCGGCTTGTATTCTCGGACACCCTCCCACATCAACCAGGCATCAGCCGAATTTGAAGTCGGCAACCTTTATATCAACCGCACCACTACAGGTGCGATCGTTGCACGACAACCCTTTGGCGGCTTTAAGATGTCTGGTGTTGGTTCCAAGGCGGGCGGTCCGGATTACCTACTGCAATTCCTGGAACCGCGTACCATTACGGAGAATATCCAACGTCAAGGCTTTGCGCCAATTGAAGGAGCTGATTAAAGGCAGAAAAGAGCTATGAAAGTTAAACATTTCGTCAATCTGCAAAAAGGACTCACCTTCTTTGTTGTGTTGGGACTGATGGTGGTCTACCAAAACTTCACCCTTGGTCCCTGGGTGTACCTAGCACTCCACGGCACCTATGGGTTTATGTGGCTACTGAAAGACCGCATCTATCCAGATAAGCAGTGGGAACAAGAAATCTCCATCGGGACAGGCATTTTTGGCTTTGGGTTAATCAGCATCTACTGGGTAGCTCCCTTTATCCTTATCAGTAGTGGCTCCCAACCTCCTCTCCCACTGGTGGCAGCTGCCATCTCTCTTTACATCATGGGCGTCTTTCTGCACTATGCCAGTGATGCCCAAAAGTACTACACCCTCAAGTATCGTCCCGGACTGATTACAGAAGGATTCTTTGCCCACTGTCGTAACACCAACTACTTGGGAGAAATCCTTATCTATGGGTCTTTTGCCATGCTGGCTCAGCATTGGCTCCCCTTTTTAATCCTGGCAGGCTTTAGTGCTGGTCTATTCCTTCCCAACATGCGGAAAAAAGACCAGTCGCTCTCCCGCTACCCTGAGTTTGCGGACTACAAAGCACGCTCTGGATTTCTGCTGCCACGACTGTTTGTGTCTACAACTCCGGATACAGAGAACGCAAAGCTGGCTGAGAAAATTGGGTAGCACCTACAAACACCTCAATGAAGACGCCCTGCTGACGGTTTTTAAGTCATTGTTCTGATCGTAGCAGGGCGTTTTTTTGCTTTTCATCAAGTTCTCAGTTATGCAAAATAAATTAACGCAGAATTGGGGTTCGTCTACAACTTGGCTACGGTTTTTCATAATTGTCCTCTTGCTGCTGGGAATCTTCTTTCGATTCGTCAATCTGGAGCGCAAAGTCTACTGGCACGATGAAACTTTTACCTCAATATGGATTTCTGGCTATAGACCACAAGAAATAATCGACCAAGTCTTCAACGGGAAGGTAATTGCTAGTAAAGATTTACAAAAATATCAGTATCCCAATCCAGAAACAAGCTTTATCGATACCCTGAGAAATGTTGCAACAGAAGACCCTCAGCATCCGCCACTGTATTACTTGATCACACGACTTTGGGTGCAGGGGTTCGGCAATTCAGTCGCCGTAACCAGAAGTGTGTCAGCTGTAATTAGCTTGTTAGCCTTGCCTTGTATCTATTGGCTTTGCTTAGAATTATTCGAGTCGCCACTAGTAGGGTGGATTGCGATCGCACTTATATCTGTTTCACCCTTCCACATTCTGTATGCACAGGAAGCGCGGGAGTATAGTTTGTGGATGATGACCATCTTGCTATCAAGTGCAGCACTACTGCGAGCCATACGACTCAAAACCAAACTCAGTTGGGGAATTTATGCAATAACTTTGGCACTTGGACTCTATACCTATTTGTTTTCAGTATTGATCGCGATTGGACATGGAATCTATGTAGTTATAACCGAACGCTTTCGATTCAATAAGACGATTGCTGCTTATCTACTGGCGTCTCTTGCAGGATTTCTCACTTTCATACCTTGGCTTAATAACTTGCACGAAGTTAATGCAGCAGGCTGGACAGCACAAAAAATGGCGCTATCGACTTTGGTTAAAATCTGGGGAGCTAACCTTAGCCGTATTTTTTTTGATTTGAACCTTGATGCTAACGATTCATTAATATATACCATTCCACCAATTTTAGTTCTATTAATTCTAGTAGGATATTCCCTTTATTTCCTCCCTCGTAAAACTCCAGAACGAGTTTGGCTGTTTATCTTGACACTGGTTGGCGTTACAGCAATAGCCTTAATACTGCCAGACATAATTGTGGGGGGACGACGCTCAAGTGTCAGCCGGTATCTAATCCCCTGTTATTTGGGTATACAGCTATCTGTTGCTTATCTTCTTGCTACTCATATTTTTTCTGCTCCCTCGTTACAACGAAAGTTCTGGCAGGTGATAATGGTTGTGCTTATTTCGGCAGGAGTTGTTTCCTGTGCAGTTAGTTCCCAGGCGGATACCTGGTGGATTAAAAAAAATAGCCACAACCACCCGCAAGCTGCTCGTATCATCAACCAAGCCCCCCAACCGCTTTTAGTCAGTAGCAATTATCGCTTTAATCTTGGTGAGATACTCTCTCTCTCGCATCTGCTCACTCCAAAAGTGCGCCTTCAGTTGGTGAATAAGTCAAACATACCCAAGATTCCTGATGGCTTCAGTGATGTATTTATATTCAATCCTTCCAAATCCTGGCGAAGGCAACTTGAAAAAGCAGAAAATTCTAAGTTAGAGGAGGTTTCCCCTAGCAAGCTTCGGCTCTGGAAACTAAAAAAAGATAATTTATCCTAAATATACGAAGAAAATTTTGTGTTAAGACTAAAAAATTGTGGACAGCTTCCTCCTAAGAAATGGTGGCTTTTAATCGTTGCTCTGTTTGCATTGGGGATATTTTTTCGTTTTTATAATCTAGATTATAAAGTCTACTGGCACGACGAAATTTACACTTCATTTCGACTGGCAGGCTACACTAGGAAAGAATTAGTTACACAAGTTTTTAATGGTAATATTATTGATGCAAAAGACTTACTAATCTATCAACAGCTGCCTCCTGAAAAAGGATTGGTCGATACTATTAAGTCTTTAGCTATTGACGATCCTCAGCATCCACCACTGTATTACCTGATGGGACGACTTTGGGTACAGCTATTGGGCAATTCTATAACAGTAACAGTGATTCGCAGCTTGTCTGCCTGCATCAGTTTGCTTGTGTTTCCGTGCCTTTATTGGCTGTGCTTAGAATTATTTGGTACTTCGCTGGTAGGATGGGTGGCTAACGTATTTCTATCGATATCTCCCTTCCACATTCTCTACGCCCAGGAAGCACGAGAATATGTTTTGTGGACTGTAACTATCTTGTTATCGGGTGCCGCACTTTTGCAAGCATTGCGGCTCCAAACCAAACTCTGTTGGGGAATCTATACAGCAACTTTGATACTAGGTTTTTATACATTTTTGTTTACTGGCTTGGTTGCCATTGGACATGGCATCTATGTTGTTGTAACTGAAGGCTACCGCTGGAGTAAGACAGTAAAAGCTTATCTTCTGGCATCACTAGCAGGGATTATTGCTTCCACACCCTGGCTATTTGTGCTGACGACTAACTGGTTACAGTTTCAACTAACAACAAGTTGGATGGAGACTATTAAGATACCCCCACTTGTTTTGATTAAAATTTGGGGGCTGCACCTGACGCGGCTTTTTGTTGATTTCGACTTGGGACTTGACCATCCATTTACCTATTTAGTGCCGCCATTTTTTTTAATATTAGTAAGCTATTCAATTTATGTTCTGTGTTGTAAAACTCCTAAACAGACTTGGTTGTTTATCATTCCCTTAATCTGTACTACAGCAATCCCTCTTATGGGATCTGATTTAATTCAGGGGGGAGTGCGGTCAGCTTCAAGTCGATATCTCATTCCTTGTTTTTTAGGAATACAAATTTCAGTAGCTTACCTGCTGGCTACTCAGATGATGAATGGCAATTCCTTAAAACAGAAGTTATGGCAAATTCTAACGGCTGTGTTAATTTCTGTGGGAGTCATATCTTGTGCGATTAGTTCTCAATCCCAAACTTCATGGATTAAGGTAGTTAGCTATCACCTTCCACAAGTTGCTAGTATTATCAATCAAACGCATCGCCCAATTTTGATTAGCAATGATTTCGGCATTAATTGGGGCAATGTATTTGCTCTTAGCTATCTCCTCAAACCAAACGTGCAACTTCAGTTAGTGGTTGACTCCAATATTCCCAAAATTCCTAATGGATTTAGTGATGTGTTTTTGTTAAATCCCTCAGATTCCCTGAAACAGGGAATTGAGAAACACTATCACTCCCAAATACAATCAGTTTTTGGAGATGAGCATATCTCGTTACTGAAATTATCGCAAAGTTAAGGACTTATTCAATAATGAGCCACCTAACTATTAAAACTTTTGTCTATCCTGAGGCTTTTATTGAGATGAAAGCGATTAGATGCTCAGTTTTTCAAGAAGAACAACGTGTTGAACCAACGTTAGACTTAGATAATTTAGATGAAACGGCAGAACATCTCCTAGCCTATTTAGATAATCAGCCAGTAGGAACCGCTAGAATTAGATATTTAGATCATAAAACTGCAAAAATAGAAAGATTAGCTGTTTTAGCTACCGCAAGAGGGCAAGGGATTGGTAAGAAATTGATGGAGAAGGCTTTAGACGTTGCTGCTCAGAAAGATATTAAAGAAGTAGTGATTTATTCTCAAGAATATGT
>DATNQP010000193.1:0-5256 GCA_036703965.1 Leptolyngbyaceae cyanobacterium | reverse complement strand
CCAGCAATCAAAGGACCCCGGAAGTGAGCCGGATAGGCGGGGCTGGGGACTAAAACCACGTCACCCGGATTGACATAAGCTAGGGCAAGGTGAGTCAGCCCTTCCTTGGAACCCAATAGCGGCAAAGCTTCGCTATCTGGGTCAAGGTCAACATCATAGCGGCGACGATACCAACTCGCGATCGCACGGCGGAAATTAGCCGTGCCTTCAAAGGGGGGATAACCGTGGTTGAGAGGATTTTTCAGAGCCGCGATCGCCGCTTCAATCACCGGCTGTGGTGCTGACCCATCAGGATTCCCCATCCCTAAGTCAATTAAATCAAGCCCCTGTTCGCGAGCACGGGCTTTCAGTTCATCTAAACGAGCAAACACATAAGGGGGCAGTGCGCTCAGACGCTCTGCTGGGGCAATCCAATCTAATTTCATCAGAAAACCAGGCTTTTCTAGACTAGAAAATTATATAAGCATTGAATGAACTACTCAGGGTCTGAACAATACCGCTTCCAATGAGTTCGCCTTCAACCAAGAGTATCATTAACCTTCTTCCCTCTAAGGTTTCATGAGTGTATCAACAATAACGCCGACATCTACCTGGAGTCCCTTACGCCAGCCCGTGTTCCGTGCGCTCTGGATGGCGTCTGCGGTGTCAAGCATTGGCACCTGGATGCATGACGTAGGGGCAGCTTGGCTGATGACCTCGCTATCGCCCTCGCCCTTTTTGGTAGCCCTGATGCAAGCGGCATCGAGCTTGCCATTTTTTCTGCTGGCGTTACCCGCCGGTGCGATCGCAGATGTGGTGGACCGCCGCCGGATGCTGTTGTTTACCCAAGGTTGGATGTTTGTCGCCGCTACTCTACTTGGAGTACTGACGATTACGGGCATTACCACCCCTTGGATACTCTTGGTACTCACGTTTACCCTGAGTATCGGGAGTGCGATGAATATGCCCGTCTGGCAAGCCATTGTCCCTGAATTGGTGGCTAAAGAGGAACTCTCCTCAGCCGTAACTTTAAGTGGTATTGTGGTCAACCTGTCGCGATCCATTGGTCCTGCTTTGGCGGGAATGGTCATTGCTGCTGTTGGAACTGCTGTTGCAGGAACTGGAGCCGTCTTTTTGCTCAATGCCACATCATTCGTGGGGGTAATGCTGGTGCTTTATTACTGGCAAAGAACGCCCCAAAAGAGTGCTTTACCGGCTGAACGGTTCGTGGGAGCTATCCAGGCAGGGATTCGTTATGCACGTTTCGCCCCGCTCCTTCAGACGGTGTTCATCCGCACAGCCGCTTACATTTTCTTTGCCAGTGCGTTGTTTGCGCTATTGCCACTTTTGGGACGGAGAGAGTTAGGTCTGGATGCACTAGGGTATGGTATAATATTGGGTTTTTGGGGAATTGGGGGGTTAGCCGGAGCGTTCATTTTACCCAAGGTGCGGCAACGGCTGTCGATTGACCATTTGGTGGCAGGGGCGTCGGTGCTGATGGGGGCAATGATGCTGGTGTTAGCGTCCCTCCGCAACTACTACCTGGTGTGTGGGGTGATGCTCCTGGTGGGGATTGCCTCCCTATCTATAATGGTTAGTCTGAGTGTGTCTGCCCAAACCGCTGTTCCCACTTGGGTGCGTGCCAGAGCGATCGCTACCCAGATGCTGGTGTTCCAGGGATGCATGGCTTTAGGTAGCTTATTGTGGGGTGCGATCGCGCAACGGACTGGCATCTCCACTGCCCTTACCGTAGCCGCTGTGGGATTGATTGTCAGTGTCCTACTAACGACTCGCTACCGCCTCCGGTGTGTCGAGAAATTGGATTTATCCGTCTCTCTGCACTGGAATCAACCTGCTCATACCATTGAACCTTGCCCGAATGATGGGCCGGTGCTAGTTACACTGGAGTATCGTATTGACCCGGCTAATGCTGAGGAATTCACGAAGGCAATGCAAGCCCTCAGCGTAACTCGCCGAAGAGATGGAGCAATTCAGTGGGGAATGTTCCAAGATTTATCTGACCCCAGTCGGTTTGTGGAAACGATTGTTGTTGAATCTTGGGCAGAACACAAGCGACAATTTGAGCGGGTGACGAATGCAGATCGAGTGCTTGAGGAGCGTGTTCGTGCGTTTCATATTGGCACTGAACCTCCTAAGGTTTCGCAGATGATTTACGCAAACTACACAGAGGGAAGAAATCTCCAACAACCCTGTTGAAGTTGGCAGTTACATCCACCACCTAATAAGCCAAGAGGTGCGTTACGCTGGTCAAGAAAACTTCAATTGAATTTAGATCGACAAATAGCATTATTCATCAAGTTGATTTGCTCCGCGTGAAACGATGGAGGCATTAGGCTATGGATTACATGATCCAGTCCATCGTGCATCACATCAGTAGGTAGTGCGGAGTGCTCAAGCCCCAGTGTATGCCCGATTTCGTGAGCGATGGTATTTGCAATTAAGTTAGACAATTGATTGAGGCTAAGACCTGCACTGTAAGAAGCCTTGAAGATCTGGTCAATGCGAACAATCGCACCGTCTGTAACCCTCCCCAGGTTGAAACTAGCAACTCCCAGATAGTCAACTGGCTGGTTGTCAGCGAATACATAGACATGAGTAAAGTCTTCTCCCCACTCTTTTAGATCAGGAGGATCTGAGGTCAAAAATACCTTTACACTTCTAAACGCGCCGTAGAGCTTGGAGAAGGCATCTATGAGAATGGCAGCGATCGCTTCTTTATTTTCAGATGCCACATCCATGCCCGCCACATCTACCCAAATACAACGGCGAATCTCGCTATCCTTTTCTATCAGAGTTCGTCCACAGGAAGGGCAAAACCCCCACTGAGACTGGATGCGCGAACGACATCCCCGACAACGGAGTTTTGGGGGTCTAGTGAGATCGATACGTTCCCAAATGGGGATTTTGAGCTTGCGAGTCGGTCTGGTTAGGTCTAGGCGATCGTACAGAGACATTTACTTAGATCAGAAAATTTCTATCGTAATAATTTTTTCGTTTTAGCTAATTTCACCCAACCTGGATATTCAGTCATCAGTAGATCGTAAAGTTCTTGATCGGCAAGAATTTCAGGGTCTTCCACGCTGAAGAAATCGGCATTATCTACATAGCGATTGCTCATATTGTCAAGTTCCTCCAGAAATGTAAAATCACTGGCCAAGGCTTTAGATAACCAGCCAAACAATCCCTCTCCTTTCACATCTTTACGGGACTTCCCAATTGCCATAAATTGCCAGAAGATTGGCTCAAATGAAGACCCCTTAACCTGTTGTTCTGTCTCTGAATTGTCAGCAGTTGCTCCATCAGTAACAAACATAACGTAGACAGGTTTATTTGATGCGACAGCTGACTTCCGACTTTCTCCTCTTCCCAGCGGGAAATAGAAGCTTCTAATCATCTTCATCACTTTACCGTAGTAAGTACCACCCTCTAGTGGATACTGATTCAGTACATTCGGAATAAAGTTTTTGAAATTAGCAAGTGTCATTTCACCTGCTTTATGAGCGTTAGCTCCGAATAGAAATATATCAATAGAACCATTATCATCAAACCAACATCCCAAAGCCAAAATCTTTTCGGCAAACCGTTGAATTTTACCTGATGAATAGAGAGATGCCATCGAACCAGAAATGTCAAGACAAAGCGCCACTTTAGCCTGGTGATTTGTCAAATTCGCTTTTTGTAGGGAAAGATCTGCTTTCTTTGCAAGGTCGATAAGTTGTGGTGCTTCCTGCTCAATCTTTTTCAGCGAAATAGCCATCTTTATTACCTTCTAGTGAATTTAGATCTTACTCAAAGAGGACATTCATATAAATTTTGAATGTCCTCTTTGATTTCGGTTTTATTATTGGCTTCCTTTTAGAGACTAACTAAGAAGCATACTGATCTACAAATTTCTGCAATCCAGCCTTATAGCCTTGCCCAACTGCTTGGAATCTCCACTCTCCATCTTTTTTGTAGAGTTTTCCAAACTCAATGGCTGTTTCTGTTGAAAAATCTTCCTCTAATTCATACTTTGCAACTTGTTTCTCTGTGGCATTGTCGTAAATTCTGATAAATGAGTTTCTGATTTGCCCAAAATTTTGCTTTCTTGTTTCCGCTTCGTGAATAGTCACAACAAAGACAATTTCTTGAACTGAGGCATCTACTTTGAGCAAATCAATTTCAATCGTTTCATCATCGCCTGAACCCTCTCCAGTTATGCTATCCCCTAAATGCTTCACCGAACTATCGGGCGATTCTGAGTTGTTGTAGAATACAAAGTATTTATCATTAGGAATTTTTCCACTAGCTCCCAACATAAATACAGATGCATCTAAGTCAAACCCCGCGCCTGTATCTGTCTGATTAATATCCCAACCCAAGCCAATCCCAGCCTTTTTTAGACCAGGTGCTTCTTTTGAGAGATTAATTCGCTCACCTTTGCTTAGGTTAATCGACATGATTTCTACCTCTTTTTACAAAACGACTTCTATTCGGAGTTAACATTCAGTTGATTTACCCAATCTCGTAGGTTCATCCAGCTACTCAGGGAGTAATTAAGTATAGGATTTCAAAAGTTCTCCTAAACCATTAACGCTAATGCCGTTGCCAATGGCTGCCATTTTCCACTCATTATTATGCTTATAGATTTCAGCCATAATCATCCCCGTCATGCCTGTGTATTCAGTTCCCGATAGGTTATACCGAGCGAGTTCTTGATTATTAGACATATTGACTAGGCGTACAAAGGCATTTTGAACCTGTCCAAAGTCTTGTTTACGAGCTACAGACTGGTAAATGTTAACTGCGAAAACCAGTTTCGTAATATCTGGTGGTATCCGAGGCAAATCAATCAGAATCTGCTCGTCATCCCCATCTCCTGCACCAGTGAGATTATCACCTAAATGAGTGATAGCTCCTGAGGAGTGACTCAGATTACCAAAATAAACCACGTTGGCTTGGTTAGTCCATTTGTCATTGCTATTCAAGCAAATAACCGATGCATCTAGGTCGCAGTCTTTAGTATTGCTAAAAGCGCCAAAAACACCGCCCCCAGAACGTTTGACTACATCCCAGCCTAATCCGCACATGAGCTTTGTAAGTCCAGGTGCCTCTTTAGAAAGCGAGATGCGCTGCCCTTTTTGTAGGTTAATTCCCATGTGTTTTGCCTCTTAGCTGTAGCGATCAAGTAGTGCTTGTAAGCCGCCCTGATAACCTGCACCAACGGCATTGAGACGCCATTCACCATCTTTACGGTAGAGTTCAGCCATGATCAGT
>DATNQP010000192.1:0-16052 GCA_036703965.1 Leptolyngbyaceae cyanobacterium | reverse complement strand
TGATTGGCTCCGCGCAGTTCCTCGATCACAGACAAGGCAATCTCGTTTTGCTGCACTTAAGCCACTACCTCAAGATAATCTCTCCTCCCAGGCTTTGGAGTGCGGGGCTTGACCCTCCGCTAATTCGCCAACAGCTTCTTGAAATCGCGGCTACACAAACGATGTCCGCCTGCGCGGACTGTCTCAAAACCCTTGCCTTGCGGGTTTAGTTTGTATAGCCTCAGACTTCTAGTCTGTAGGCAATTTGCAACTTTGGGATGCACCCGAAGCTAGGGGCTTGCGTCCTCTGATTTTCGGTCATTCTCAACGAATAATTCGCTTTAGCAGCGATAGCTTATCTTTGTAAGGCGGATACCGCCAATTTGGGTCAAACCGGAACCCTTTCTTTAAGACGCTCTTGTAGTGAGAAAAGGTATCAAAACTGGCTTTCCCATGATAATTTCCGATACCGCTATCGCCGACACCCCCGAAAGGCAGGGTTGAGACGCCAAAGTGCATCACAGTGTCGTTGATACATACGCCACCAGAGGAGGTTTCCTGCAACACTTGCTCTTGCTTCTGTTTGTCTTTGGAAAATATATAAAGCGCTAGGGGTTTGGGTCGAGCATTAATTTGCGCGATCGCTTCTTTAAGGTCTGTGTACTCCAGTACTGGTAGAATCGGACCAAAGATTTCGTCTTGCATTAGTGGCGACTCCCAAGAAACCTGATCTACCACTGTAGGGGCAATATACTTTTCCTCTGGCTTAGTTCCCCCACCAACGACGATTTCCCCATCTTTCAGGAGAGGTTCCAATCGATCGAAGTGCTTGCGGCTGATTATCCGACCATAGTCAGGACTTTCAGATGGGTCATCTCCATAAAACTCTTCTACACATTTTTGAATTTCTGTCAATAGATCGGATTTGATGCGGCGATCAACTAAAAGATAGTCGGGAGCAATGCAGGTTTGACCCGCATTGAGGTATTTGCCCCATGTGATGCGTTTTGCCGCGTGTTTGAGGTCAACATCCGAGTCAACAATACAAGGAGTTTTGCCCCCTAATTCCAACGTAACGGGGGTGAGGTGTTGCGCCGCTGCCTGCATGACAATCTTGCCAATGGCAGTGCCGCCAGTGAAAAAGATGTGATCAAATTTTTCTTCTAGGAGTTGTTGACTGGTTTCAACACCGCCTTCCACAACGGCAATATAGGCAGGGTCAAAGGTTTTTTGGATAATATCGGTGATTACCCTAGAGGTATTAGCAGCAATTTCAGAGGGTTTAAGAACGGCGCAGTTGCCAGCCGCGATCGCTCCGGTTAAGGGAGATATCATCAGCTGGAATGGGTAATTCCAAGGGGCAATAATCAGAACTACACCTAAGGGTTCGGGATAAATCTGGGCAGAGGCGGGAAATTGCTCAATGCCGGTGGAGACTTTCTTGGGTTTGACCCAAGATTTAAGGTTTTTGAGGACGTAGTTAATTTCTGAGATCGCAGCAATTTCAAAGTAAGCCTCAAAATCAGGTCGTCCTAAGTCAGCTTTCACAGCATTGACAATTGCCTCTTGAGCATCGATGACTGCTTGTTTGAGCCGTTTAAGCTGTTCGATGCGCCATTCAACATCTTTAGTTTTGCCTGTAGCGAAAAATTCCCGTTGCTTACGGATGATGTCTTTTACGGGTGCTTGAGTGAGCATCTTAGTGTCCTTCTGTACCTCAACCCTAGAGTTGCAGTAAGAAGCAGGAACTTTTGAGGGTTGAGTTTTGAGTCATGAGTCAATACTCTTAATTCATAACGCATAACTCTCCCCTCATAACCTTTGAAGCGGATTATTGGTCTAACCGGTGGTATTGCCACTGGGAAAACGACTGTCTCGAATTACCTCGCTCACCGCTACCAGCTACCTGTTCTAGATGCAGATATCTACGCAAGGGAAGCGGTGCAAGTGGGTTCACCGGTACTTAGTAAGATTTGCGATCGCTACGGTTCAGGTGTCCAATTGCCTGATGGTACGCTTAACCGCAAACGCTTGGGTGAGATTGTTTTCAGTAACCCAGCGCAGCGGCAATGGTTGGAGCAACAAATACATCCTTATGTACGCGATCGCTTCCAATCTGATCTCAACATCCTAGTAGCTCCCACACTAGTATTCGTGGTGCCGTTATTGTTTGAAGCGGGGATGACAGACTTAGTCACCGAAATCTGGGTAGTCAGCTGTTCAGCCGAACAACAACTAAGGCGTATGATAGAGCGCGATCGCCTCTCCCTAGAACAAGCCCAAGCCCGCATCAACAGCCAGATACCCCTCGAAGAAAAGGTAGCTCGTGCCGATGTTGTCCTAGACAACTCCTCTACACCAGAAGCTTTGCTTAAACAGGTAGATCTAGCCTATAGCACACGATAGGGACACGATATAATCGTATCCCTACAAAAAACTGTATTGAACCCGAATGAAAAGTTCAGTAGATACCTAACAGCCTAATTATCTGGGCTGAATGTAATCTCCTTAACATCACCAATATTTCCTAAGAGTTTTGGTTCCCCTTGATTAAAAGAAGTCAATACAGCGCCAGCATTACCTGCCCGAATAGTCAACTGTTTTTTTGCTTTCCAGGTTTGCTGCTTCCCCTTTGTTAAGGTACCTTCAAACTGAGTTTTTCCATCAGCTACCACTCGTAGCCAAGATTCATCTTTAAGACTCACACTTACTTGGATAGGCGAACTCGGCTGAGAGGCTTTAGGCGGCGCTGGGGATGAAGGTGCAGGTTTTGCTAATGTTTGTTGTTGCTGGGCAATTGGTGAATTTTGTCTCTGTATAGGGGGCTTAGCGGTTTGCGGTTTGTTGATTAGATAAACCAATCCACTAGCAGCAGTTATCAATAAGAGGATGTAGGCTACATAAGGCAGTAAGGAGCTGGATGTAATGCTAGAAGCCTCTTGAGCATCACTCTGAGATTTTACGGGCAATAAACTGGTTGGAAAAGTTTTTGCTAAGGCATCCCCATCTTGGTCTAGGGCATCTGCATAGCGACGAATGAATCCTTGAATAAAAATCGGCTCAGGTAATTGGTCTGATTGCCCTTCTTCCAGAGCTTTCAACAGACGCGATGGAATAAACGTTTTCGCCGCTACTTCCTCTGTCGATATCGACTGCTCCTGTCTAAGTTGTCGTAGATGTGCCCCTATTTCTTTGAGTTGCTCCGTTTGAGCTAGATTTAACTGGTTCACCTTATCACCCTATCAAGGCATATATTTCAATATTTAATAGAGAAATTAACAGCTTACTTGTATCAAGTTAAACTGTAAATAAATAAATTTTACTAATAAGTCCTATTTAATTTACTAATAACCCCAAGACTCCACCTCTTTGTCCCTTGTCCTTGGTCATTAGTCGCAAGCGCCGTGACCAATAATTTATGACCAAGGACAATGAGTAAGAGACTTACAAATGGAGGAATATTTTTGGGACGATGCCTAAGCATCGCCGCCAACGACAACATTGCAAATCCGCAAACTGGGACCGCCACAACCGACGGGTAAGCCACCCTGCCCTGCCTTACCACAGCCGCCGGATTCATCCCAATAGAAGTCATCCCCAATTGCTTCAATATCAGCCAGCGTTTTGAAGACGTTTCCAGAAAGGGTTACATCCCGTACCGGTTCGGCAATCTTGCCATCCCGAATCATCCAGGCTTCACCAGCGCTAAAGGTGAACATTTCGCCATTGGTCATACCGCCTATCCAGTTTCGGGCATAGACGCCCTCCTTGATACCCTTGAACAAGTCTTCCACTGGCGTTTTTCCTCGCTCAATCCAGGTATTGGTCATCCGGACGATAGGAGGGTAGTGGTAGTTGAGGCAACGGGCATTACCAGTGGGTGACTCTTCTAACTTCCCGGCAGTCTCACGAGAGTGCAGGCGTCCCACTAAAACACCATCTTTAATCAGTTGGGTAGTGGTTGCTGGTGTGCCTTCGTCGTCATAGAAGAAACTGCCACGATGACCGACAGGTGCAGCACCATCAAAAATTTGCAGTTCTGGAGGCCCAAATTGACGCCCCATGCTCATTACTTCTAGCAGGTCAGGGTTTTCATAAGCCATGTCAGCTTCTGAAAGGTGACCGAAGGCTTCATGGACAAATAAACCTGTAAGTATTGGGTCAATCACCACGGTGTAGGTACCCCCCTTCACTTGTGGCAGCCAGAGAGCGTTTACAGCTCGTTGGGCAGCACTGCGTACCTGTTCATCTAAATTAGTGAGGTCTTCGTAGGCTTTGCGAGAGCCGGTGGTTTCCCGTCCCGTTTGCACAATATCACCATTACGGGCGGTTGCAGCAAAGCGCATTTCTATATCCACCCAAGATTGCTCAATCAGGGTTCCTTCTGAGGTTGCAATAATCACTCTCTGGATACTATCGCCATAACGCACAGAAGTTGTAGTGATGCCGGGGTCAAAGTTCTTGAGAATTTCGTTGTAGCGATCGCACAGGGCTTTTTTCTCGATGATAGGAATCTCACGAGGGTCAGTGCCGGTGAGGGGAAGTTGGCAGATATCCTGAATTGGCTTGATGGGAGCGAGAAGGGTTTCCTCATCCCCAACAATTCGCGCTGCTGCGATCGCTTCCTCGACTCGCTCTGACAAGGTCGAAAGCTGGTTAAAACTCGCAAAGCCCCAACCCCCTTTGTAACAAGCCCGTACCTGCCCACCAATCGAGAGTCCTTCACTAAGGGTTTCCACCTTGTCGCCCTGCAAGAAAATACTGGTTCCTTCTGACTCTTCCAGACGAATCGCTAAGTAATCGACGTGGGAGCCATAGCGATCCATCAGGTCACAGAGCAAATCTTTGGCATCAGTTAGTACAGTCGGCATAAAAGGCGGCAAGCTCAATAACTGTCCCTATTTTGCAATGATTAAGGCATGGAGTGCCACAGCTGACTAAAAAGGATGAGTGTTGTTGTTTGTAAAGAGAATGATACATTCCCCGAACCCTTGCTTGTCGGCTAACCCTTTTATCGCTGTTAGTGCAGCCTTTCAGCTTAACCCCACTAATTTGACTCGCTCAAGACAATGAGCCACTGCCATGCGCTACTCTCCCTTAGTGTTTTTGTTGCCTTTTTCACTGTCGTTACCGGTTCTACCGACCTTAGCTGCTGACTACCCAGGTTTATTTAACCAAAGTCGCTCCTCGCAGAATTTCTGGTCTCAAGCTGAGCAACTGGTGCAAGAGCAGCTGTATTTAATTAACAATATTCAACAAGCGATCGCAGGGCCAGATTTGAACCGGGTAGAAGGAGTGCAGGGGCAGTTATTCCTTCATCTGGGAACCGTGGAACGCTTCCTGAAAAGCCAATACTCGATTCCCCCCTTCCTGTGTAGCAATGGCACTTCCCCACCTGTTGCTAGCGAGTTGACTTTAGCCCAGAGACAGGTGTACTGCGCCCTCTATGCTTCAACACAACAGCTATCACCAGTTGTTCCACTGCTGGAGAGGCGTCTGCCAATGCTTGCGGGTTTAGCCGCCCCTAATCCCCCGTCAGGTTTGCCGCTCAACTTTCGCAATCCCGTGACGCCAAGATTTTCGCAGGTTCCGGATTTACCACTTCCAGATCCGCCAGTGATTGGTCTACCCCAAAAGACGGCGATTTCTGGCCAGGAGCAACCTTTCCAGCCTGCTATTTTACCCCCTCAGCAAGCTCTCACCTCTCTTTCAGCCGCAAGGGAGCAGTTACTCTCAGCACTGCCAGCTTTTCCGGCAACTGCCCTGATTATTGACCCAGCACCAACGAGTGCGGTACTTGCTAGGGGAGCCTATGGTCTTTCGCCTGGAGAGCCTCAGGAATATGCTAAGTTTCTCTCCCAGCCTGATACTGGTATTGCTCGCGTCTTGCCAGCCCAGAGTTACCGCCCTGACCCAAATCAGCTGCGAAACCGCCTGCAACCGACTGTGGCAGAGCAATTTCCCTTCGTACCCCTGGGGCAAAGCCGCAGTGGATTGATTCCCCGTTTCATACTTCAAATTGAAGAGGGGAACTTTCAAATTCCGTTCCCAGGAGTGGATTACGGATTCATGCTGAATTTGGGTGAAGTGTCTCTAGAAAACCTGAAATCTACCCTGCAAAATGTCTCCACCCTCTCAGAAAAACAGCGAGAGTTTTTCCTCAACTACTCCCCTCCTAATCAGCTGGAAGCCTTGCAAGTAGAACGGCTGCGCTTTCTTAATGGCAAGGAGGGACTAGGTTACCTACCACCCCCCTTATTCTCCCCTATGACGAGGTATGGCACAGGAGCAGCTTTTCCTTCTGCAAGCCTACCCGTAGCCACCCAAGCAGCGGTTGTTCTAAATAATACGTACTTGGTCAGATTGTTCCAGTTCCAGCTGCCAGAGGTGATTCTTAAACGGGAATCAATTTCTAGAGCGCAGCGCCGCTACATCGACCAGATATTAGAAACGCCCAGTAGTGATCTGTTAGTTGCCTTTCAACCGGTTAAGCAGCATTCGGATGGCAGTTACACTGTTCTCTGGCGTGTATTACAGCAGTTTCCAGACCCCAAAATTACTAACTTGGAAAATTATGTTGATTTAGAGTAATTTTGCACTTCTACTGCTTGCATGACTTATCCGTGTTACCCGAGAAACATAAATAGCGATCGCTATTTCCACCTTCTCCCGTCAAGTCGTAGAGACGTTCTGGCGGAACGTCTCTACAAAGTTTTGTGAAGAACTAACTATTGGAAGTTTTCGTGGTTAGCGATCGCATCCTTCATTCTCTCAATCACTTCCGCAACCGGAATTGCTCCTAAATCTTTGGACTTTTCTCCAGGAACGCGGACACGAATACTAAGGCTATTGTTTTCAACTTCCTCTGCTCCCACCACTGCCATCACCGGGATTTTTTCCTTCTCAGCTGTGCGAATCTGTTTCTGCATGCGCTCTCCACTAGTATCTGCTTCTGCACGGATACCAAGCGATCGCATTTTTTCGACAACCTCTTTTGCATAGGGTAGCTGAGCATCACTCACTTGCACAATTCGTACTTGTACAGGCGCTAACCAGAAGGGGAAGTCTCCAGCGTACTCCTCAATCAAAATCCCAACCAGCCGTTCCAGTGACCCAAAAGGCGCACGGTGAATCATCACCGGACGTTTGCGGGTACCGTCCTCTGCCACGTATTCTAAGTTAAACCGTTCTGGCAAGTTGTAATCCACCTGAACTGTACCCAGTTGCCACTCGCGATCTAGTGCATCGTGGAAGATGAAATCTAGCTTAGGCCCATAAAACGCCGCTTCACCGATGCCTTCAAAGTGTTCCATCCCTAGCGTTTCCACAGCGCGGCGAATCGCATTCTCCGCCTTATTCCATGCCTCATCAGAGCCAATGTATTTATCTGATTCTGGGTCACGGAAACTGAGTCTTGCTTGAAAGTTTTTCAGTCGCAACGTCCCGAATACTGACAAGGTTAAATCAACTACACTCAAGAATTCAGCATCAAGCTGTTCTGGCATTACAAATAGGTGAGAATCATCCTGGGTGAAGCCTCGCACTCGCGTTAATCCCCCCAGTTCCCCAGATTTCTCGTAGCGGTAGACGGTGCCAAATTCTGCAAGGCGCATCGGCAATTCCCGATAAGAGCGCAACTCACTCTTATAGAGTTGAATGTGGAAAGGGCAATTCATAGCTTTGAGCACAAAGCCCTCCTCCTCCGAGTCACCCATCATTGGGAACAGGTCTTCTTTGTATTTCTGCCAGTGTCCAGAGGTTTTGAATAGCTCCACTCTGCCAATGTGAGGTGTGACAACGGGCTGATACCCTCGTTTGAGCTGCTCCTGCTTGAGGAAATCTTCCAGGAGACTTCGCAACACTGTTCCTTTCGGCGTCCACAAGGGTAATCCTGGTCCCACTTGATCCGAAAAGATAAATAGTCCCAGTTCCTTACCCAGCTTGCGGTGGTCACGTTTGAGCGCTTCTTCCTTACGACGCTTGTATTCCGCTAACTGCTCTGGCGTTTCCCAAGCTGTACCGTAAATTCGTTGTAGCTGAGCCTTGGTGGCATCACCTCGCCAATAAGCACCCGCAACGCTTTCCAATTCAATAGCTTTCGGGTTCAAGTCACTTGTATTTTCCAGATGAGGCCCCGCACACAAGTCCCACCACTGGTCGCCCAGGTGGTAAATTGTGATGGGTTCTTCTAGCCCTTCGAGGATTTCTAGTTTGTAAGGCTCATTAATTTCCTTAATCCGCTGCTCTGCCTCTTCGCGACTCACTTCTTCCCGAATGACTGGCAGTTTACGATTGATGATTTTGACCATCTCTTTTTTGATGGTCTTTAGGTCTTGCTCCGTGAACGGCTCTGGTTTATCGAAGTCATAATAAAATCCATTTTCAATCCAGGGGCCGATAGTCACCTGTGCCTCCGGAAAGAGCTTCTGCACCGCCATCGCCATGACATGGGACGTTGTGTGGCGAATTTTTTTCAAGGGCACGGATTCACTCGTGCGGGGCAGATTAATTTTTTCAGGTTGCTCTGGAGATTCTGAGTTAGACATCGACGACTGTTGCATTGAAGGGATTTTGTGTCAGTTCAAAATTAGTTGCGCTGCTCTGCCTCTATCTTAACGGGGGAGTTTGAGGGGGTACTATAGCTCCATCAAGCAAAAAGAGGGTGAAGAGGTTAGATGATTGTTAAGAAATGTAAATAGAGTTAATATAAAGTTGAGAAGAATAATCTGTTGTTAATTCATGCCTCAGCCCCAGCCATCTGAACAAGAATTACTGAAGACGGTATTGCAACCCCTATTAGAAGATTTTCAATATTGGTTTTCGAGATCGCGCTCTTTATTAGAAACTGAAGATATTTCCTTTTTGAGTAAGGAGCAACAATCTGATTTACTGGCGCGGGTGAAGCTTGCCCAACAGGAGGTTACAACAGCACAGATGCTCTTTCAAGCGACTGGTGGTCAAGTGGGTATAGAAACCGCCACTCTTGTCCCGTGGCATCGGTTGGTGAGCGAGTGCTGGCAAGTGGGGATGCAGTGGCGCTCTGTTGGGTCTACGGTCCCCCTGAAGGAAAGCTCAGATGACTAGCCAACCTTGAGTCCCAGGATTGAGGAATAGCTAGCTGCCGAGTGATAAGCTGATCTGGCTACTGATAAAAAAGCAATTTCTTATCCCTTATCTAGACAAGAATTTACAGGTAAACTATTTGGTCTGGAGGATGATGCGATGTTACACCTACTTTATCTTGTTGCCTTTACTGCCATAGCATTTCTCGCGATCGCGAATCTACTTCGCAGCTTATTGACTTTGAGTGTAGATTCCCAACGTCTTTATGCACCCGCAGGACGCTCACCAATTACCCCTTCTCGCCCTCAATATAACTATGTGCCGCACCCAGAATTGTTGGATGATATGGGCAATCCAATCAACGAACCGCTCCTGGTGATGCGCTCAATGACAGTTGAAGATGCCCGCGAACAATTAGACGCTATATTCAAGTCCTCTCCCGGCAACCGTGCCGATACACAAGACGAAAGTTAACTATTGAATAAACTTCAAACTCCTCGTAAATCAGGCTGATAGTCTTGAGCAATAGCTGAAATTCCCCATACTACCGCTTGCGATAGCGGTTACGAATCTCATGGCGAATACTCCAGCGCAAGTTATTCAAGTTTTCCCACAACGCCTTAAGCAGTAGTAACGTAAATATCAGGCAAGCAATACTCAGCGCCACTGCCTTGGTTGTTACTTCTGGAGCACCAGCAACAAAAAAAATCAGACCAACAACGCCACCACCAAGGGCACCAATAATTGCTGCCTTCACAGCTTCAACGAGGATAACGCCAAGAGCAAATAGTATTGACTGACCTCCAGAGAGCAATACACCAAGAGCTTGGGCCAGTTCTCCTCCATAATTCCAAAGAAGCCAACTGATAAAAGCGATCGCGCCAAAAATTAGAATGACATTGATGAGCCACATTGAGCTTCTCCATTGTGTTTGTCCTACGCTAACAGCAGGTGGCTGTGTTTTTGAGTCAGATTCACCAAATCAATAGACTTCTTTTGCAAGAGGTCTAATACACCAGCCCCATAAGACAAGTTAAGGCGTTTGTTAGGTAAGCACTGACATTATCTAATAGTCGCCCCATTAGCTCACTGGCTACATGTTCACAGGTACTTTAAGAAAACAATCCCCCTATTACTTCCCCTGTAGCAGCTTTTCGATTACGGCGCGTGTCCCTGTCACGTTGAAATCGCTTCCAGGGAGTCGATGAAGGCTCCAGTGTACGGTGTGCTGATAGCGACTACCTTTTTGCAAAAGATGTAACGGAGAAAGCAGCTCTAGTTCAACATAATATTTCTGAGAATCGCCATTATTATAAACTTCCACAGGAAACCCACCACCGCCTGCTGCCCCATCGGGGTATTCGCCATCCTGATGAGTTGCTTTCTCCATCATGGCGATACCATCTTTGACCGCTGCTACTGCAACTACCCGACTATCAACTCCAACTTTATAGAGGTTCTTGACAGAAACCCCAACGGAAGGATGAATCTGCAATAAAGTCGGTGTCTTATTCACGATGAGTGGCTCTTCATTGGGAGGCATGAGCCAATGGAAATTATCTTTATAGATACTGCGAGGGTTGAGCGGTAGAAAGATGGCGTCCGGTGGCTCAATTTGGGTAACGTTCCAAATGGATAGGAGCAACGGTTCTCCCTTCACTTTTTCCACAGTTTGCCTGATCGCAAAGTCCCCATTGCGCTCAAACCCGAACTCGCGCACCACACGGCCACCGAAGCCTGAAGCCACGTCACTAGTCATTTGCAAGTGGTTGTTTGGGAGAACTCGTGCCGTGTGGGCATTACCATCCCAAGCTGGATCGGGAGGCCAATTACGCCCAGCGATCACAGACCACCATTGCTGTGGTGCTGGCCAAGTTTTATCGCCGCCCCAGTTTTTCCATTCATTTTGACCGTAGGTCTTTTGAGGTGAATTCCACAAAAAGTTGGAACCCCCCAAAAATCCATAACGCATGACTCGCCCAATTTCCGGCACGACAACAGCCTCAGTGCGACCATCACTGAGTCGAAACGCAGTGCGCCCATCGTAGAGTGTGGGTGTAATTGTGCCGATAGCAGTGGATACTTCCGAGTTCACTTGGCTTTGATAGTTGAGAGACTCCGGTGAAGGGACAATCTTTCTAACTTTCTCATCTTGCTTTTTTGTCACATAGAGTTCTCCTGCTTCGTCGTCTTTGAGCTTGCCGTGCCGATCATGAATAAATAACCGTCCGTTACCTTCGCCTGGGGGGATAAGCCGGTTCAATCGAGCTGTCTTGTCTTCCTGACTCCCACTATCAGGAATCTTTACAACCTCTTCCAATCCGACAGAAGGTTTCGACTTTTCAATCGGTTCGGGAATAGGATTTTTTGTGATCTGAGCCGAGGAAATACTGGCAAATGCTATCACCGCAAAAAAAACACTACAAATCCAATAAGGAAAGGTAGATTTCTTGATCAGGCTCGACTTTTTCATACAGCAAAATTTTTCAGAGGACAGGACTTACGCATTCCACCACGACGCCCCCCTTGCTCTGGGGGAACCGGACTTTTCTCCACTCAACGTTGGGGGCATGGGGGCAAAACTACAGTATTTGCGTAAGTCCTGATTATATTACTTGCGTTTCGGTACTCATGGTTGCAAGGATGCCATGAAAGGATTTGCGGTTATTTTTATGATGAATGTGTAAACGGAAGTGATATTAGCCCTCATAAGGGTAGGTTTTTTACAAAAGAGAGAACGTCGTTTGAGTACAATACTTGTACTCAAAAAAAACGCCTCAATAACTGCCTTGAACCAAAGCCACGCTGGGATTTGATATTGAGTACATAAATACCAGAACTGCTACCCAAAAATACTATTACCCCAGCCAAAAATACTAATAACCCCACCCCAAAACAATCTTGAAATACTTGTAATATAGCTCCCCCAGCTTCCCCAGCTTCCCCAGCATCACTCCATCAGTATCAGTCGCAGTGGGTCTAAACGAATGTACCACGGGAAAGATTGGTCTTTGAGAATTGCCCATTTTTCCTTAAACACTTCCGCTTGCAGATGGTAATCCTGGGGACTGGTAGGAGAAACATTCAGCTTGAGATACAGCGTCATCCGGTGTGGCGTTTCACTGGTTCTAGCCACCCAGCAGGGGAAAGTATTCTCTTGGTTGGGTTCATTGGTAAAAATTAACTGATGGGCGCGAATTCCAACATGGGAGAGTAACTCTGAGACAGGTTCGATAACCCGCAGCGTACAACCCCAATCGATCGCTTCTACCTGTTGGGATGCTTTAACAACAACACGGGAGAAGTTCTTGCAACCTGTCAATTGTGCAACACTGACAGTATTTGGACGCTCGAAAATGTTTTGTTTGGAACTGTAAGCGATCGCTTTTCCTCTCTCCATCACCAACAAATCCTGACAAACCCGATAAGCCTCTTCGAGATTATGCGTCACAAATAAGGTAACGCCTTGGTAAGTCTCCACGCTGGTAATCAATTGCTGTTCCAACTGACTTCGCAAGTGGGTATCTAGTGCTGAAAAGGGTTCGTCCAAGAGCAATGCTTCCGGTTGACTTGCCAAAGCCCTCGCTAAAGCCACCCGTTGCTGTTGCCCCCCAGAGAGTTCGCGAGGATATCGGTCAGCATAACCCTGCAACTGCATGGTTGCCAGTTGGGCTTCGACCTGCTGCTTAATAGTTAACGCTGATGTACCCTTTGGCAAGCCGAAAGCAATGTTTTGAGCAACACTTAGGTGAGGGAACAGGGCATAATTTTGAAACAAAAAACCAATGTGGCGATCGCGAGACGGAATATTAATCCCCTGTTCTGAGTCAAATAGTACCCGTCCGTTCAAGACAATGCGACCTTGCGTTGGTGTTTCTATCCCAGCAATGCACCGAAGAATCATACTTTTGCCAGCACCAGAAGCTCCCAGTAATCCCAAAATCTGCTCATTCGTGCTGAAGGATACATCCAACAAAAAGCCAGGAAGTTGCTTTTGAATATCTACAAAGAGTCCAGAGTTAGTCAGTGCTGAGTGCGCCGGAGTGTTATTGAGGTTGTTAAGTGCTGGTTTTTCCCTATTCCCTATCCCCCAGTCCCTATTCTCTATTCCCCATTCCTTGTTCCCTCTTCCCCAGTAATTAACAGCAATAATGCCCGATAGAGAAATGCCCATGATTACCAGCACCCACACCCAGGCTTCATTCACCGCCCCAGCTTCAACAGCAAAATAGATAGCCATTGGAATCGTCTGGGTTTGTCCGGGGATGTTACCCGCCAGCATCAAGGTGGCACCAAATTCACCCAATGCACGGGCAAAAGCTAGAGTAGTTCCCGCTAAAATCCCAGGCATGGCGAGAGGCAAAGTAATTCGCCAAAAAATTGTCACCTCAGAAGCACCAAGGGTTCTAGCAACGCGCAACAGGTTGACATCAATTTGTTCAAAAGCTCCCAGTGCTGTTTTATACATTAATGGGAAGGCAACTACCGTAGCTGTAATAACGGCAGCGTACCAGGTAAAAACTATACTAACGTTCAGCGATAGTAGTAGTTGCCCAAGGAGACCATTTTTACCAAACAGCAGCAGTAATAAAAACCCAACTACTGTGGGTGGCAAAATTAAGGGCAAGACGAAAATTCCCTCAATCAATGATTTCCACTTGCCTCGATATCCCAACATCCAATAAGCGGCTGCAATACCAAGGAAAAAGGTAAACACAGTGGCAAATAAAGCCGTTTTTAGGGATATCCATAAAGCAGAAAGGTCAAGTGGCATAGAATCAATTGTCCTTTGTAACTGAGTAATGCGTCAGAACAACTGACCAATCTTGCTATTGAACTGTGCCAAATCCATATTTCTCAAATACGGTTTTCGCTTGATTGTTAGATAAAAACTCGACATACTCCCTGGCAGCAGAAGCATTTTTGCTAGTTTTGAGTACGGCTACTGGATAGACAATTTTGGAATGCAAGTTTTCTGCCGCTGTCGCCACCACTTTTACCTGATTTGATGTTTTCGCATCTGTGGTGTAGACAACTCCTGCATCAATGTTGCCACTTTCAACAGCAGCTAAGACTTGACGGACGTTATTTCCCAGCACAAGTTTTGGTCTAACTTGCTCTAAAATTCCCAGTTTTGTGAAGACTTCCTCGGCATATTGCCCAACGGGGACACTCTTTGGTTCTCCGATCGCAATTTTCTTTACATTAGAGTCTGTCAATTGAGTGAAGTGGGTAATACTAGAATAATTCTTTGGCACAATCAAGACGAGGCGATTAGTTAGAAGGTTGCGACGAGTATCGTTGAGGATAAGATTCTTCGATTCCAAAGCATCCATTTGCTTTTGAGCAGCAGAAACAAAGATATCTGCTGGCGCACCATTTTCAATTTGTTGCTGCAAGGCACCGGAAGCCCCGAAGTTATAGGCAACGTCAACATTTGACTTCGTTTGTCGATAAAGAGGCTTCACTTCTTCGAGAGCATCTTTCAAGCTAGCGGCAGCGGATACAAGTAAGTTAGCGTTTGCCTGAACTACAGAGGGAGATTGGTTATTACAACTTACTCCAACTGTCAAAGTGATTACGGTTGCAACTATCCAAGCAATAAAGGGAAAAATACGTCTTCTTTTCATAGGAAATACCACTATACACTCCTCTATTTAAAGATTGAGAGTAAAAAAAATGAGAATAATGATTTCTAAAAGGATGTCTAAAAAGTGTTAAATATCACTCCATCCCTCCTAGCCAGGATTAAAAATGGATATCTTCAACGATAAGGCGGAGCAAAAGTGACTTCTCACACATCCTCGAAGAGACAATTATTGCCCACGCTATTGGTTAAATTGTATCAACTGATGTGTTAAAATTTACAATCAACAATCTGAAATATGCCAATGTTTCTCTTCCGCTAAAGCTGTTTTTCCGGCATGCTCTTCTTCCTTGAATTTGGCAAAATTAACTCTTCAAAACGAGCGACTTGGGTTTCTAGATACTCAGAATTAATGTCAGGGCGACTTAACAGCTGAACTAACATCATGCCCTTTTCTCTCATCTATCGCCAACTGTAGCAAGGCGAACACTTGTACTGGTCCAAGATATAAGTATATTTACGGAACTTTGAAGCTTTGCCAAAAAATAAACAAGAGAGTCACGTTTTGCGGCTCTCTCGAGCATCAGGGTAAATATATCAATTTAAGTATTTCGCTTAGGGATGAGGGGTGTCACCCCTTATTGTTGAAGAATTGATAAAGGGTGAGTAAGCGATCGCCTTGCCTCTAAATTTCAAACTGAGTGCGTAAGTCCTAATAAAGATCTAGCTACAAGCTGATTTGGATTCAGGATCAAAGTAGATAAGCTCACAGAGCAATCTTGTCTACGCAAAAGCGATCACGCAACGTGTGAATATTTACATTCTTTACCTACTAGTCATTGGCCTACTCCTGCTTGGGGTCACCCTAGGCTCTGGTTGGATTTCGCGTTTACCCCTTTCTTATGCTCTCATTTACCTGGTTGTTGGCATCTTCCTAGGACCCTATGGCGTCCACTTGATTCAATTGCGACCCGATGCTGAGTTTCTGGAACGGCTGACAGAATTTGTTGTGATTGTCTCAGTATTTGGCTGTGGCCTCAAGATGAATCGCCCCCTAAAGCTGTGGGCATGGAACACTACAGCTAGGCTAATTGGATTTTTGATGCCGATTTCGATTTTAGCGATCGCCGCTACCTGTCATTGGCTTCTCGGTTTCAGCTGGGCTGCTGCTATTTTGCTGGGAGGCATTTTGGCACCGACTGACCCGGTTTTAGCCTCAGAAGTGCAGCTTGCCGATGTTAAAGACAAGGATGAGTTGCGATTTGGCCTAACTTCTGAAGGAGGGTTGAATGATGCCTTGGCTTTCCCGTTTGTCTATTTCGGCATTTACTGGCTCAAGGATAGCAACTTGGACAACTGGTTTAAACAATGGGTTGCGGTTGACTTGCTCTGGGCGATCGCCGCTGGTGTTGTCATGGGTATT
>DATNQP010000191.1:0-39679 GCA_036703965.1 Leptolyngbyaceae cyanobacterium | reverse complement strand
GGTTCAGCACCCACTAATTCCAGAAGAATGCCGAGGGATTCGCCCTTGGTTTTAATCGCATCCAGTCCCCACACCATCACTGCAACAGTTTCGGGATATTCACCATGTTCCTGCAAATGCTGGGCGATAATTTTTTGAGCAACTTCTCTCCCCCGTTCATAAGCTGCTGGTGACGGCATCCGATAGGGGTCTAAAGCATGAATATTCCGCCCTGTGGGTAACACACCAAGACCATCCCGCAACAAATCGCCCCCTGGTGCTGGTGGAATATACTCACCGTTTAATCCCCGCAACAAATTAGTCATTTCGTCGGTGGTTTGCGTCAATAGGTCGCAGATTTGCAGGGCTTCGTCTAATTTGGGGGCTGTGCCATTAAGGTCAAATTGCTTATGGATGCTGGCGCTGTCTTTCCCAGATGCAACTGCACTAACTACCTCTTCCGACAACTCTTCCCCAAAATAAGCCTGAAGGTACGATGCCAATTCTTCTGCATTCGGTACCTTACCCAGCGTGTGCAACCCAGATGAAAACAGGCGCTGTTCCACCACTTGCAAGTATTCGTACAACTTGACCAAATAGTCGTTGAAAACGTGACCGCTGAACATCCGGACATTCTCTGGAGTGAAGGCAATCCCTAACTTTTTAGCCTCCTCAAACGGACAATCTGCATCTAAGCCGGTGTCTGCAATCTTCTTGCAAATAGCTTCCTTCAGGGCGTGATTCTTTTCTGGGTCTTCCCGATACTCCGAGATTAAATCCCGCAGTGCCATTAATTCTTTATACAAACCAGCACGACCATAAGGCGGCACATTATGGGAAATCAGTACACCATAGCCCCGACGCTTTGCCAGAATCGACTCCGAAGGATTATTCGCTGCATATATGTATAGATGGGGCAAATTTCCTAAGAGAATATCCGGCCAAGAATAGCCTGTATTGCCGAGAGGAGAACCCGGTAACCATTCCACTGTGCCATGCATCCCAAAGTGAACTACAGCATCAGCTTGAAACTGATTTTGCAACCATTTATAAAAAGCGGCGTACTGGGGATGAGGCGTCAAATCCCGTTCAAACATCAATCGCATCGGGTCACCTGCAATGCCGAGAGGGGGTTGGACACCAATCCAGATGTTTCCTAGTTGGACACCGCCAATCTGGAATTCATCACCGTAGGTTTTGATACCTGTGCCGGTGAGGGATTGCCACTGTTTCTCTATGCGGGTAGTTAGGAGGTAGCCTAGCCATTTTTCTAACGTTTTGGCATTGACAGTGGAACCCCCCCTTGCCCCCTCTTCGTAAGGGGGGGTGACTTCATCTGCTTCTTTGACCTTGCGGATTAATTCTTCCCCGTCTTCGGGTAATTCCCCAACGTTGTAACCTTGGTCTTTGAGGGCGTGAAGGAATTTGAGGAGCGATCGCGGTACATTCAATAATGCTGCCGTTCCTGTTGCCCCATACCCAGGCGGGAACCCGTAGAGAATAATCGCAATTTTCCTTTCCGATGGTGGTGTTTTTCGTAGGGCAATCCAGCGCTTGATGCGTCCAGTCAGTCGCATCACTCGTTCTGGAATCAGATAAATGTCTTCTCCTACCAACCCGCCGAGGGGCACAGGGTCAATTGCCCCATCCAGTTCTGGCAATGCATATAATACGACACTTTGCAACCCCCCGATACCCTGGCGTGTCCACGAGTGAATATCCTGAATCAGTAGCGGTGCGGCAACGATATAGGGCACATTCTTGGCAGTAAGGATGCGCTTGGCGACTTCCACCTGACGCCCTGCTTCCATCGAACCCGCAGGGCCACCTACTAGCGGGAAGCCAATTGTCGAGGCGATCGCATCTACCTCCACCGCCTCACTGGATAGGGAAGACGTTTCAATATTACCTAGCTTGCGTTGGGCTGTTTCATGGGCGGATGTCATCCAATCCCGCACCGCCACATGCCCTTCTACGCCATTAATAAAGATGGGCAAGGGAATCAAGCCAGCTTTCTCAAAATGGCGAATCATCTGGGGAATGTAAGGCTGTTTGGTAACGACATGCTTGCGATAAAGCAAAATGCCAACAACTGGGGATTGAGAGGAAGAGGGTGGGTTTTGTTGAGAGGTTATCTGTATTTCCGAAAGGTTGTCTGCTAAACCCGCCCCTACATTTTTCTGTTCTCGTTGCCGATACCATTCCAGATATTGTCGTGGCGATTCAAAGAAGCCTTGATAGTCGGGATGTAGTAATCCCATGTTTGGGGTTTCAACTGGGGGCGGTATTTCTCCGACTTTTAAACCCAAGTATTTCTCCGCTAGCGTCCAGAACATAGACGCTACGTTGTCTGTACCACCTGCGTTCCAGTAACCGTAGATAATTAGCCAGTTGCGTAAGTCTTGAACTTTTTTGGCAGGAATGTATTTCAGCAGCTTGGGGCCAACTTTCAAAAAGCTGATGTAACCAGCAAGTTTGTCTTCTTCTTGCCCATTGCTGAATTTGTCGAGGATGAATTTAATCGGTTTGGGCATCCCCTTGGGCTTATCCCCAATTTTGAAGTCACCGATTTGGGTGAGACTCATTAATTCGAGGGCTGACTCAAAGACGAGGCGGATGGGGATGTGAGAAACGCGATCGCGCAACCACTGCACTTGGTCATAATCAAATATCAGACTGCCGAAGAAGACATCAGCGTCTTTGAGGGCAGCTTCTACCGCTTCGGGTTCGGTAGTGAGGGAGCGATCGCTAAATACCCGAATATCCAACTCAGGACAGCGCTGCCCCGCCAGATACGCTGCTTTCCGGTACAAGTCAGCATTAAAGGATTCAAAGCCAGCAATCAAGACGATGCGTTTCATGCCTCAAGACCGAAAACTCTGTATGTTTCGATCTTAAGGGCGCTATAGGGTTACAACTGGGTGGATGCAATTGAATTCCATCAACACGCTAACGACTGAATGTAAGCAAACGCTATGCGACCTCAAAACTACCTACTTACGCTGATTACCTTTCCTGCACTACTGATTTCCCACCCTCTTTTAGCGGTTCCCTTAAATTCCTCTACCTCTTCTGCATTGTGTGATAATCCAATCATCTCACTAGACTCACTAGCAACACTTCCCTCTCTTCTGCCTATTGGTTCTTCCAACGAGGTTGATAGGAAAGACTTGGAGTTGCGTGATAGAGTTCTTCGGCTGGCGGCATCGGGACAAGTCTCCCAAGCCTTGCAAGTCGCCCAAACTATCGAGAAAGAAATTTGGAAAATCTCGGCGCTGCGGGGCATAGCGGTTGAGTTGGCGGCAGTGGGACAAGTCTCCCAAGCGCTGCAAGTCGTCCAAGGTATTAAAGATGAGTCAGGGAAATACTGGGCGTTGTTTGACATGGCTGTCAAGTTGGCAGAAGCAGGACAAGTGGAACAAGCTTTGCAAGTCGCCCAAGCTGTTGAGAAGGACTCTTGGAAAACTGATATTTTGGATGACATAGCTGTCAAGTTGGTAGAAACAGGACAACTGGAGCAAGCCCTGCAACTTGCCCAAACTATTGAGGATACCAGTAGCATAGCTGTCAAGTTGGCAGAAACAGGACAACTGGAGCAAGCCCTGCAACTTGCCCAAAATATCGAGGATGCCCATACTAAATCCTGGGCGTTACATGGCATCGCTGGTAAATTGCTAGAAGCGGGGGAAGTTTCCCAATCTTTGCAGGTTGCTCAAACTATCAAAGCTTGCTATCAGAAAGCCTCGGCATTGCTTAAGGTTGCTGAGCAGTATCAAGTAGCGAGACAAACGGATCAAGTTTTGCCGATTCTTGCACAAAGCTTACCAATCGCCCAAGCGATCGCGTTTGTCAATTGGAAAGCCCAAACCTTGGCTACGATTGCCCGTCAGTATCGAGAAGCGGGACAAGGGGATAGAGCTTTGCCGATTCTCTCAGACGCCCTACAAAGTGCCCAAGCGCTCAACGATGCCAATTGGAAAGCCCAGATATTGACTGACATAGCTGGTGAATATCGAGAAGGGGGACAAAGGGATAGAGCCTTGCCAATTCTCTCAGACGCCCTACAAAGCGCCCAAGCTATTGAGATTGACTTTTTCAAAGCCTCAGCGTTGCGCGAGATAGCCGACGAGTATAGAAAAGCGGGACAAGAGGAGCAAGCTTCGGAAATCTTGTCCCAAGCCGAGGAGTTAGAGCCAAGACGCCCAACCCTGCAACGATCGCCATAACTGCCACAGACGAACCCAGTGCGAATGCGCTAGTCGAGGGGGAGAATCTGGGTAATGTGATTGGATGTGCGCGATCGCCTCGCTTCACGGACAGCCACAAAACTTGCTATATGCAGATAAAAGAATAGCCACTGAGTCGTCTAGAGATTCAGCTAGAGACAACTCAGCGGTGAATATTGTTAGGTTCAACGGTCACATTAGTCCGTTGGTACCATCTCGAACTAATTGACCTTAGACAGTTGCGGGTTCCGCCGGTTGGGACTCCCAAACGTCGTTAGCTTCGGTATCAGCAGGCTGCTCACTAGACGCTTCCATAGCAGCAGCAGACTCAGCTAGATTGAGCTTAACAACACGATTTTTAGCCACGTCTACCTTAGGCAGTGTCAGCGTAAGGATACCATTTGTGAAGTCCGCTTTCACCTGATCGTTTTGAACAGCTACTGGTAGAGGAATAACTCGCCCAAACTTACCGTAGCGGAATTCAGAGCGGAAGAAGCCTTTCTCTTGGGCTTTCTTCTCGTAGCGATGTTCACCTGTAATCGCAACAGCTTCGCGAGTCACACGGACATCCAGATCCTTACCTTCGATACCAGGAATCTCTGCCCGCAGAATTACATTTTCCTCTGTATCTTGCAGTTCAATGGCAGGCTGCCAAGTCGCTTGAGAGTTGCGGTTCAACGCTGTCATCTCATCGAACATTTGATCCATTTGACGGCGTAGGGTTTCCATTTCTTGGAACGGTTGCCAACGAATCAGTGCCATGTGTGAATTACCTCCCTTTGCTTTAGTTCATCGACCTTTGCTTCACACTCCTCTATGATGCCGAGGCTCAAACCTATAGTCAGTGAGGGAAACCGCAATTTGGCAGTGGGATTTACCAACCTTGGAGTAAGGGACTAGAGGCTAGGGCTTTTTCCGTATAACTATTGCTAGTTCTCCCTTTTTTTTTCTATCTCCCAGTCCCCAGTCTCTAGTTCCTAGTCCCTAATTCCCCAGTCCCTTCTAAAGAATTTGAAGTTCTGTAACCTCTTGCCTAAGGGGATGAAACCCCTGCGGTAAACTAGCCCTTGATCCTGAGTCTCACTCAAGGGTGGAGAACTCGCTTTTTGGAGCCGTTATTAAATGTCTCATACCGTCAAAATTTACGATACCTGCATTGGTTGCACCCAGTGTGTTCGGGCTTGCCCAACAGACGTCCTGGAGATGGTTCCCTGGGATGGCTGTAAAGCAGCTCAGATTGCCTCATCTCCTCGTACTGAAGACTGTGTAGGTTGCAAGCGGTGTGAAACTGCATGCCCCACAGACTTTCTGAGCATCCGGGTCTACCTAGGAGCAGAAACCACTCGCAGTATGGGTTTGTCTTACTAAGAAGTTGGTCAAAACTTCTTGGTCTTTGCAGATGTGGTGTTGACATAGCAAGCGTCCTTAAGATGCAATTAGCTTTAAACTTATAGAGGAAGCAGAACTGCCTCCTCTTTTTTTTGCGGAATTGTTGTCATTGCCCTGGTAAAAGATAAAGCTTCTTGACGGCTCCTCAAGAGGCTAGTAGCTTGTAAAGCATGGTGTGTAAACCAGGAGTGATGTAAGAAGATGTGTGGAATCGTTGGCTATATTGGCACTCAAGCAGCTACAAACATCTTGATGGCAGGGTTGGAGAAACTGGAGTACCGGGGCTACGATTCCGCTGGAATTGCCACGGTTTTGGAAGGTGATATTCACTGCGTTAGGGCAAAGGGCAAACTCTATAACCTGCGCGAAAAGCTGGAACGGGAAGTAAACCCCTCTCAAATCGGTATCGGACATACTCGCTGGGCAACTCACGGTAAGCCAGAGGAGTATAATGCCCATCCCCATATGGATACTGCGATGCGAGTGGCAGTAGTACAGAATGGCATTATTGAAAACTACCGGGAGTTGCGAGAAGAATTGAAGGAGCGAGGACATGCGTTTCGCTCAGATACGGATACTGAAGTAATTCCCCACTTAATTGCTGAGTTTTTACCCAACGCCCCAGTTGTCAACCCTCAACCCCCAACCCCTTTCCTAGAAGCGGTGCTGTACGCGGTTAACAAACTCAAAGGGGCATTTGCGATCGCAGTCATTTCGGCTGACTATCCCGATGAACTCATCGTTGCACGGCAACAAGCTCCTTTGGCAATTGGTTTTGGTCAGGGAGAATTTTTTGCGGCTTCTGATACGCCAGCACTGGTACCCCATACTCGTGCCGTGCTGACGCTGGAGAATGGGGAACTGGCACGATTGACGCCTCTGGGTGTTGAAGTCTACAACTTTGAGGGTACTCGCCTCAAAAAAACACCCCGCACTCTCAGCTGGAACCCCGTGATGGTAGAAAAGCAGGGATTCCGACACTTCATGCTCAAGGAAATCTACGAGCAACCAGGGGTAGTGCGGGCTTGTTTAGAGACGTATTTGAATGCCAACTGGAACCCCGCAGACATCTCCCAATCCCCAATTAATTTGGGTTTAGCGCCGGAACTGTTTGCAGATTTGGAACAAATTCAAATCCTCGCTTGTGGCACTAGCTGGCATGCCAGTTTAGTCGGGAAATACTTGCTAGAACAGATAGCAGGAATTCCGACGATGGTGCAGTATGCCTCGGAGTTTCGCTATGCCCCAGCACCGCTAACAGCCAACACGCTGACGATTGGCGTTACTCAGTCTGGGGAAACTGCTGACACGCTAGCCGCACTGGAGATGGAAAAACGGCGTCGCTTTGGTCAGCTACCTAAGTATGAACCGCGACTATTAGGAATTACCAATCGACTGGAAAGCTCCCTTGCCCAGCTAGTTGATCGGATTATAGAGACTCATGCAGGAATTGAAATTGGCGTTGCTGCAACCAAAACCTTTGTCAGCCAGTTAGTAGCGTTTTACTGTTTGGCATTGGATTTAGCATGGCGGCGTCAGACGTTGACAGCAACGCGCTTGGAGGAAATTTTGGTTGGCTTGCGGCAATTGCCAGCGCAGATTGAACTGATTCTGGAGAGTCAGGAACGTTATATCGAGGAATTGGCGCACTCTTTTGCGGAAACGCAAGACTTTATCTTTTTAGGACGAGGAATTAACTTCCCAATTGCTCTAGAAGGGGCGTTGAAACTGAAGGAAATCAGCTATATTCATGCCGAAGGCTACCCAGCTGGGGAGATGAAGCACGGACCGATCGCATTATTGGATGCTAAGGTACCGGTGGTCGCGATCGCAATGCCGGGTAGTGTCTACGAGAAAGTCCTCTCCAATGCTCAAGAAGCAAAAGCGCGAGATGCTCGTTTAATTGGGGTGACGCCGATGAATGACCAAGAAGCGGCTGAGACGTTTGATGACTTATTACCAGTACCTGCGGTTGAAGAGTTGCTCTCACCGATTCTTACGGTGATTCCCTTGCAGTTGTTGGCGTATCACATTGCAGCACGGCGCGGTTTGGATGTTGACCAGCCAAGGAATTTAGCAAAGTCAGTCACTGTGGAATAGCACGGAGGTTTATTGCAACTGCTGATCGGAAACAATTAAGTTCTTTACTGACTCGTAAAGTTCTTTACTGGCTCGTAAAGTTCTTTACTAACTGGCACATCCCCTTGTTGAGGAAATAGCCAATCAAGCAAAGCGATCGCCTCAAAGTGGCAAGACATCGCTAGCTTTTATGCGATCGCTATCTGTTCAGGTAGAAGATGCGTGATACCAAATCCGCTCAAGCTAGCCCCGTTTTCCTTTCTAATCGTAGAGACGTTCCAGTGGAGCATCTTCGCAGGGTTTGGCGGATTACCGAAAAGAGGGGTAAGAAGCCCGGATTTGGTATGAGTCCTATTTCTAGCCCTCTTTCTTTCTATTAGGGTGCAGGATGAGGGTTCAAGTAAGCATAGCTTGACGAGTCTTGCTAACAGCAGTTGAGAGAATTTCCGCTGCTCGATCTATTTCTTCATCCGTCGTAAATTTGCCAAGACCAATACGTAATGCTCCTTCTATTACCTCAGAGGGCAAATTGAGGGCTTGCAGAACATGGGAGGGAGCCTCTACACCCGATGAGCAGGCAGAACCAGTAGAGATGGCAAGTTGAGAGCGTACTCTGGCAATAACTGCACTGTTAGGAATATCGGGGATTGAAATGTGGAGATTGCCTGCAAGGCGGGAGGTAGTATCTCCATTGATGACTAAATCAGGAATTTTGTCTAGCAGTAGAGTTTGAAGCCTGTCACGCTTGGATGCGATCTGCGCTTCGCAGCAGCGCTTCGCTATCGCTTTTTCATCTTCTTTCATTTCCAGTTGACGCAGGCGGCAAGCTTCTCCTAATCCAACAATACCAGGAACGTTAAGAGTTCCAGACCTCATGCCTTTCTGATGACCCCCACCAAATATGATTGGTTCTAGGTAATGTCCTTTCCTGACGACTAATGCGCCACAACCTTTGGGACCATAGAGTTTGTGGGCAGAGAATTTTCTAAAACCCTATTTCTGCATAAATTTCTCTCTCCGTTTGCCTAAACTCATCATCGAGATGATACAAAATATTACGTATTGCTTGACGGAGTTGCAGAGCAGGCTCTAAACAGTCGCGTCGATAGTCTATCAAGGTCAAATTCAAATGAGGATACAAAATTTTTAAAAATCCTGCTGCTGACTTGAAAATTGCGTTTTGATCGCGTACAGTTACATTACTCTCAAAATGTGTATTCTGTCGAGCATATTGAATGAAGCGGCTATCTTGGCGTAAAGCTAATAATGCTTCACCGAAGAAATCCATCTTCAAGCCAGTTTGATGAGCCGTCATATCTCTTTGAAATTTGGGAATTTCCCAACCTGGAATTATTCCTGCAAAGCGGTCGAGAAATGCAGTTTCATTAAAGAATTTAGGCAGATTTGTAACTAAGTTGTATTCATTTTTAGGTCGTTGTTGCTCATCTAATTCAATATTTGCCAGCATGACTAACGAGCAATCACTGGAAATATCGGCAAATCCAGAGCGATTGTATCGACCACTCGCCATATAAGTTTTTAAAGGCCCAATCATCTCCTCTGGATTATCAAATGTTAAACTTTGAACTTCATCCAGAACAACAACGTCGTGACGACCGATTAATCCAATCTCTTTCGTGCGACCATCGATGAGGAGCCGAGCTGGCGTAATTTTACCACCACTTATAAGTTTAACTTTATTACTGATATTCTCAAATACAAAACTTTTACCAGTTCCCTTTGGAGCTAGTTCCATAATGTGATAATTCGGTTCTACAAGCGGGAGCAAGCGTGCAAGAACCCAGGTTTTAGCCTCTCGGCTGTAGTGTGGGTGTTGAGGGTTAAAACCCATAGTGCAAAACATCAAGTCTCGCCACTCATCGGTGCTAAACTGTGCCCGACACTCAGCATAAGCCTTAAGGTCGATCGCAGAACATTGAAATGGCTCAAAACCAACAACCTCGATTTTTCCATCAGGTCTCATTGTTAAATTGATTTTTCCCCAAAGACCTTGCCTGAGAAGCATTAGATTTTTCTGAACGAGTTCTGGAGAAATAGAACACTCTTCCAGGTTGAGGACAGGAATACGGGCAAGAGGTTCTGGAATCTCTCGTGTGTTCTGTTCTACTTTTACACGAACCTGCATCAGGGCAATTAATTTGTAAAAAGAATCCTGAGTCAGGTAAAAAATGATTTCTTCCTTATCATCTTTACGAGGGAAGGCTTTTTGGACAAAACTATTTACTTTTTCTAGTTCCTCTGATGTTAGGGAGCCTGTTCCTGGGACAATTTTATCGAGAAGCCACTCACCCACAAAACTAGGAACACCTACAGCAGTCAGTCCACTAGAAGGTAATCGGCTTTTATCAATACTCAAAGAACCGAAAACTTCGCGAACTAAATCATTCCTATAAGAGATTGGTTCAGAGGAATTCATCAATGTCTAACCCACTACTGAATATTTGATTAACAATAACTGCTGATTTTGAGTCTAGCAAGGCTGTTCCCTCTTCAGTATTAGCGAAACGAAAACTTAATTCACCGGATAGGGCTATACTCTTGCCTTCATGGCTGGGAGGGAGTTCAGGCCAGTCAGAAATATTAACTTTAAAGGATTCCTTCGTGTTGGCTGGAATTGTTCTTGTCAGAGGCTTGCCGATTTTGAGAGAAGATAATTCGTTGATATACAAGCAAAGGTCTGTCAGAGGTACTGAATTTGGGTTATCAATTGTAACTTCTATGTCTCCTGGTTGCTTGGGTTTGCCTTCGCCACGACAGGAAACGAGTACTGGGGAACGCTGAACGGCTCGACGCAGGACGGAAAAACCGACAACGACTTCCTCAGGAAACAAGCCACCATGAGATCCAATAATGTGTTTGTCAGCGGTATAGTTGAAGGAATTCAGCGTTGCTGCGTTTCTGACGACACTGATATCGTGCGGAAGACTGTAGCGATCGCGTTCTAGTACCACAAAGCGGGGATCGTCGGTTTTGCCAATCGCCATTCTCCCTTTGGAGTCTAATCCGTTAGGGCAATGAGTAATTTGTGCCGATACACCCATCATCTGCCCGTGATCGCTAGCGATTACGATTCTAAGTTCCTCAGGGTTGGGGTATTGCTGTAAGCAGTTATTAATTTTTTTTGCAATATGATCGAGAGTATCGCGACGCTCGAACTCATAGAGACTATGCCAATCTTTGCTACTGTGATAAAGTTTATCCAGCATCTCTGTGTCCCAGCAGTACAAGCGCTGATTTTTTTTCTTCAAATCCTTGTAAAGCTTACCGATTTGTCCATCTGTGTACCGTTTACCGATGCCCATCAGGGAAAAGCCTTTACTCATATCATCAACCCAGTGAGGTGGGCAGGGAGGTAATTGGGCGTACAAACTCCACTTGGCGTACTCAGTCTTGGTTGGCAGGATGCTGAATCGGGGCTGAATGGACGTTTCAATCTTCAGTTGGTGATTTTTGGTCAAAAATGACAAGAGTTCTAGGTGGTCTGACCAACCCAATCCATCAACCACAACCCAAAGGACAGGACTCTCTTCGCAGAAATTCCGCACTACGGATGTAACGCTGTAGTTTAGGTCAGAACTATCAACTGAGTCCACCTTCATCTCTAGGTAGTGTTTCAGCATCCACTCAACAAAGCTATCTGCTAGATGATCGCTGATTCTTTGATTTGAAGGGGGTTGATTGATGACAATTTCCCAACGGCGGAAGGGTAGATAACTTTCTGTGACCCAGGCAAGCGCTTGCTGGGGACTGGCATCAACAGCAAGAGGTTGAGGTTGGGGTGGCGGTTGGCGATCGCGTAACTCTACCTTCTGGTGATGGCTGAGATAGCCAGCAACCTTTGTTTCCCTTGTCTTATTAATCCAGTTGGGTCGCTTGCTGAAAACTTTGTAGGCTTGAGTAGCAATCCGCTCCATACCGACTTGGCTAGTGGAGCTTAGATTATCCAGAACTTCAGCTTCAGTGCGGTAGAGTTGCTGTTCCCAATACTTGTCAAATTCCTGGGTTAAGAACTTGGGAACTGGCAGGGGGTACTTGCCAAGTTCCTCAAAAACAGGTTCAGCTATGTCTAACCAGCGGCGGAGGAGCAATAACTTATCGTCAGTCTGGTAGTAGGTTGCTAGGTCATGCTCTTTGAACTGTTGCTGCCAAACTTGTTCTAGAGGTTCACACTCGTCTGGAACCTGAATGGCTAGCCAAGCTGCTAAATGCTCAATAGAGGGTTCTGCAAGCCATATCTGCTGGTCGCTCCCGGTAATTTCTGTTAACAAGTAGGCGATTGGGTTGTCTTTGGGATAGGAGTCCAGTTGGGTGGCGAGACTCAATAGTTGCTTGTCCGTCCACTCGTCTGGTAAGGGTACTGAATGGAATAAGTCGGTTAATGTCGAGCGTGGGTCTTGCTTAATTTCTGCGATCGCATCAGTTTTGTTCCAGACCCGGAGCCACTCCTGCGCCCAATCACATAACCGCTTGCCTTTGACCCAGTAGGGAGAGTCGCTCACACCAAAAGATTGCATCCATTCCACTTCGGTGGTGATGGGGATGTAGCCAGCAGGAATATCGTATAACCCAGTCGGGTCGAGTACGATGGATTGGTCTGGGTTAGGCTGGCTTTGGTTAGTGGGTAATGGAGCATCAAACAGCCTGAAGCCTGCTGTACCCCTTTCAGAGGTGATTGGCGGCGTTGGTTGGATGATAGGTTGAATGTATTCAGACACTATCACAGCTCCTCCGTTCTGACACATATTCTGTTAGTTTTTTAAGCAGGCTTTCTTGTTGTGGGTGAGGGAGGTCTTGAAATAGAGCGAGGATTTTACTCTCTGTATCCTGGTTTTGGATTGCTTCACAGCGAGTCAAGATGCCTTCTAGGATTTGCTTTTGCTCTGTCTCCAACACGTCTTCATGCTGTTGTCGTTGCTTCTTAAGCTTGTTGAGTAGCTGACTGGCAGTATCAAGCTTTGTAGCTGAATCTGTAAGCTGCTCTAGTTGTGCATCTTGTTTTTCTATCGATTCTAACCAGGAAGTTGCAGCACGTTTATGTCGTTTCTGGATTTGCTGCTTGGTCTGCTCCACTTCTTGAATTAGGGAGTCTAAGAGAGCCTGAACATTAGGAGTAATTTCCTCTGTATTCTCTCGCTCTCGCCACTGACTCAACCGCTCTAGTTCAGCTTGGCAAGCCTGAACAGAATCAACTTTTTTGGTTGCTGCAATTTTGAGAAGACTAATTAGAAGGCTAATTTCTGAACTGATTGCCTCGTATTGTTCTTCTTCCTGAGATTCCCGGTAGTATGTTGATTGGTCAGCTAGCTCTTTTTGCAGCGTTTGGGCTTCCTTCAGAGTTTTTACACTGCTCAATTTACTTTGCAGCTCATTCAATTGCTGAATATAACCCTGTTTTCTTTGACGCAGCTGATTTTCGATTTGCAGAAGCTTTGCCCTAAAGCGGTCTAAATTATGTAAGTTAGCCTGTGCATTAGCAATTACGGCTAACGTGCGATCGCAACCTGCAATGGATTGACTTTGTTGGTAGAGAGTTTCCAGGTTAGGAATTTGCTCTAAGTCTGATTCCAACAAGTGAATTTGCTCTTGCAGTTGCTGATAATCGGGATAGTCAGTAGAATCTTTAAAAACTAGCTCTAACTTGGCATATTCATCCCGAAGACCGCTTAACTCTTTAGAGGTTTCTACGGTAGAGAGGCGATTGCAAAGATTTTGCAGATTCCTTCGATAAGTGACAGCTCTATCCTTAAATCCTTGAATAAGCTTGTCAAGTTCAGATTTGAATGGCTCTGGATAATGCAATTCGTTGCATAAACTTGTGATTTCCCCAATCGCCTCCTCGCACAGATGAATGGTATACGCTTTCGCTAGGGTATTCTGACGGATAGCCTGCATCGTGTTTTCATCTTGAAGGCGCTTCTGTAAATCTTTATACTGAGCTTCAAGAATTTGTTCTGCCTCTTCTAAGCGATTTCTAACAGCCGCAAATTCATCACCGGAAGCTACAAGTTCTTGGCTCCTCTGAAGGGAGCGTTTAAGTCGTTCGTAATCTTGTGGTTGATTGAGTTGATGTTGACAGTCATCAACAATCTGCAAAATCTTCTGAGAAATAATGGTATGCCCCTCAAATTTTAGGGCTTCTAGCTGTTTTTGAGTTTCCTCAAGTGCAGTTGTTTTAGCGGTAGGAGGTAAGATTATCTGAGAGAGAGCTTGGTAAGATTGAAACGCATCAGATAGATTTTTGAGAATTTTGGTATCTTGGAGTTTTCCTTTTGCACTCGCAAGAATCGATTGGAGTTGTTCTTCTTCCTGTTCTTCGCTTCTGCGTTCGAGAATGATATCATTGAGATTATTCAGTAACTCTTGCAATCGTTGTTGGTTGGTTTCATTGGTATAACGATTAATTTGCTGATGAATTTGCTGACTCAGTTGCACAGCTTGACTTTGTGACAGAGATTGAGAATACTGGCTTTCCCAATCAGCAACTTGCCGAACCAGAGCATCTTGTTTCTCTTCGAGGGCTTGAATCGTACTCCTAAATGTATCCATCTCTCTAGCCGCTGGAACGCTTTCAACTAGCTGTTCAATTTCAGCTTGAGTGCGAATATACTCTTGTTGAGTTGCTAGATTGCTCAAGGTATCGTAGAGCTTTTGAATCTGAGACAGGCAATTTTCAACTTTCTTTTGCTCGACTATCTCTGCTAACCTGTTGTCTGCTGCCCTTAGTGCTTCCTGCAAAGTAGCAGTAAACCGAGGTGGGAAATCAGCAACTTGACTGAGTTGAGTAATTAGGTACTGAATGTCAGCCTTATAATCACCGCAGTCAGCTTCTGTATATAGTGACTGAGAATCCTCACGTTCTGCTTCAACAGTTTGCCCTATTTTTTCAGTGATTGCCTGCAATGCCTGGATACGTCGGTTTTGCTGCTGTTCTGTGGGACTCACAGATAAGTTATCTTCAGTAATTGAACTTAAGGGCTGCTGTACCTCAGTATAAAGCTGTACGAGGGTTTCAATGTCAGCTTGTTCTGCAATATTTTCTGCCCGTGATGTAGACTCAAGTAATGCATCAATTTGTTCAATGCTACTTGTTAGTTGCTGCTGTATCTTCGTAATCTCATCAATTTTTTCCGGATCGGGCGCACCGTTTAGGAAGCTATTAATCTCCTGGATAAATTGCCGCGCCTGCTCGTAGTTAACTGAATCTGGTACTTCAGGACAGGGAGAAAGTTGGCGGCGTATGACAAAAGGTTGCTGCTTCTCGATCCATACTCGAACAAACTCTTTGGGTTTATCAAAAACATTAGTAGCTGCCCAGTTTTTGATAGGTTCACTTCGTCTTGCAACCTGCTCTGATTTTTTCTGGGGAATGCCAAAGCTACCTCTGAGCAATAGTTCTGAACTGTTGTAAGCTAGCCATCCAGCAAATAAAATTGTAAAGGTGTATTCGTTGTAGCCATAGGGAGGCTGGGATAAAACGTTCCAAATGTCAGCAATTTCAACTGTTTTTTCGGAGCGATCGCCCAATGCTGTCATATCCGAGATTTTGTCCCAGGCTGCTTTAACTTTAACATTGAGGTGTTGCGGCTCCTGAATTGAATAGTTGTGAGAGGCTTTTTTCAGCAATCTCCAAGACTTTACAAAAACTGTGTCAACTGTAGTGGTGTAGGATTGATTGGTGAAATCCTGAGTGCGTAAATTATTTTCTAGCAATCGTTTAGAGGCATAGCCAATGATCTGTCCTCCTATTAAACTTTTCAAAGCCATTTTGTCTATCTTTTCGACTGGGGGAACGAAGGGATACAAGTCTTTAAGGATTTCACTAACTACACGGGATCGGTTGCTACGTTCATTCACTGGCACTTTATCTGAGACGTGGCAGTGATAGATACAAGCCTTGAATAATTCTTTTGTTTTTGTTTCAATTTGTTGCTGTAGCTGCTGCTGGAGTTGAGTTAGTGCTGCTCCGAATTCCTGAACGCTCTTGCGCTTGGCGGTTTCCAGCATTAGTAATAGTCGGGAAATGTCGGAGGCGGGTTGAGATGCGATCGCAACAGCAATCCTGCGTTTAATTGAGGTCAAATCGTGAGACGATGAAGCTAGAAGTTGAGTAATTTCACTGCGAAGTGCTGCTAATTCTTCACTCGTTCCACCAATTACATAGGCAACAAGGCCAAGCTCATCCTTCAATGTTTGATTGCTAGTTAGGGTTTTGCGGAAGTTAGCGGCCGTATAAACCTTACAATTGAACGACCAATCGCTACTAATCAGCCGATTGTCTTCGATAAACTGGGTTGGGGATACGGTATCGCCTCCCCAGTACTGCCCCAGGTTTGACTGGCAGTACTCTCGGACACGGTCAATTGATGGGATTTTGTTAGCTACTTCTTCCTCAATGCGCTTCCGCAAAGCAGGTAGGACGTAAGAGGATGCAGTGGGAAGCAACCTAGAGTAATATGATCTCGAAATTTCTGGGGCAACCAGTTACGGTTTTGGTAGTAACTGGCGGTGCGGTTTTGATAAATATCGGTATTAACATCGTTTAACGTATCGCGCCATTTGGAGAAGAACTCTTGCCATGCAGCGGTTTTATCTTGCTGGCTGAGTAATCCATTGAGTACCAATTCCAAGCTAGCCGCAGGTTCGTAGGTACTGGGAAGGAGTTCTAGCCGGGAAACTAATCTTTGATAGTCTTCAAAGTTTTTTGAGGGAATAACTCTACCTGGTAGCCTTTGGGTGAAGCTGATTAAGGCAACCCGTCCCTTAAATCTTTCACAGATATTCGTGATGTTTTGTAGTGTGGTACTGCCAGCGCGAACGGGGTCATTTGCCCAGAGTTGCAGGTAGTTGTAAAGTTCATCAAATAGAATCAAGATGCCTTGAAATTGAGGATTGGCACCCGTACACAAGCGAGTCACTAAATCGGTGAGAATTGCTTCGACATCAATATCTGCCTCAAAGTCAGGTGTAACTCCTGTGAGTTCCCGGCAAATTACTTTAACGCGAGGAATAACCTGATAGTTATCATCTCGTAAGAGCTGCATGAGCATATTGAGGTCGCCTTCTGGATTGCCTTGGCGCTCTAAAAATGCTTCGGCTGCTTCACGTTGCTTTGTGTCTAAACTTTCAAGATACTGGAGGGGTTGCTGACAAATTTGTTGGGCGATGGAGTCGGTGATGCCTTCGGACTCTAGAGCTTTTTTGAGAACTTGCAGGAAGTGCTTTTTTAAATCGATGGGTTTGTCCCCACTGAGGCAAATCACCAGATGTCTGCTGCGTTGTTTGTAGAGCGTTAAACCTTCCAGAATGGGGTTGGGGCTAGAGGTGGCGTATTCAACTTGTTGCAAAATACCCTGAACTTCGGGGCTATCGAAGGGCTTTTTGAAGAAGTTGGCAACGGCTAGGGCAAAGTGGGATTTACCTTTGCCGTAGTCCTGCACCATCAGGTGTACGTTGGGTTCGTTTTGGCTGTGAAAGCTGCGCCGTAGGGCATCAAGTACGCCCACTGTAGAAGATTTTAGCTTTTTGGGGTCGGAGTCGTAATTAAATACGAAACCTTGACATAATCGCAGGTTTTTGTCGGGGTCGTCCATCAGCTCAAAGCTGACGGCGTTGGCAACAAGCCCCGCTTCATTGATTTTGACGAGTTGGTTGAGGAGCATGGGTAAAATGACCTGTGAATGTGTGAGGACTGTTTGAGGGAGTTAAATGCGTTGTAGGCGACTTTCATCCCAGTCGGGTGGGACGAGTTGACTGGGCAGAATTATCCAGAGGATGCTTTCTAAATGCCTGGTATTAAAAAGGTTTTGCCAGAATAGGGTGATTGGGCTTTCTGGTTGGACGTGCAGATAAGTAATCAGGCAATCTAGGTCTTTTAGCAGTACAACGGGTTTATTGGTGTTAGTGCCAATAGCCTTGATAGCATCTAGCTCCCGCTCAACCCAGCAATGGAGGGCTAGAGAACCGCTGCTTTGGAGATCGGGGCGGCTAAGGAGATGGGTGCGGTAGCTGATGCACTCAGCATTCTCGCGGTAGGTTAATTGCCGAAGTTCTAGGTCATTGGGGGTATCCCATAGCAGTAAATGGGGGCGATCGCGCAGTTTTACCTCTTGCAGTCTTACATCCTTAATCGGCATAGGCTTTTTCCAGCAGGGCAAGGGGGTTATCCCAGCGGCGAATAATTTGGGCTGGGGATACTGTGCGCCTTTGTTCAATTATGGCTAAGGTTTCGAGCTGATTGAGGCACTCTTGGAGAGTTTCAGTTTCTTTACCCAGGATGGGGGCTAGTCCTATTTTTTGCTGAAGAATGTCGTTGGTTAGCACGGAGGTGGTGTCGCCAAAGTCACGTTCCCAAAGTTTTGCCAGGAAGTATCCGATTAGGTAGGGATTGGGAAGAGGGCCGTTTCCGGCTGTATATTTACCGTCTTCTAGTGTCAGAAATTTGCAATTTGCTAGTGCATCTCGCTTAATGTAAGCCTGTAAGATATATTTAATTCTTTGCTCTATTATTCTGCTCTCTTCTTCAAAAACTGAATTACAGCTTTGCCAAAATGCTTCATGGGTAAAAGTCCTGTGCTCAGGTAAAAAAGTATGGACAAAATAAGACCAGCCGCCCCAATCGGCGGGTTGAGCTGGTGGCTGTTGTAATCCCTTATCTCCAAAGCTCAGATAAAAGTGCATCAGCCAGTTTGTAATCGCTGATTCCAAATAGGAATCAATGTGCCAAACAATTTCACCTTCTGGACTTAAGCGGTTATCCTTAACTAAACCTGCTCGTATTGTCCAACTCTTTATCCGCCCAACTTTGGCATTACCTAGACTCGTTCTATCCATCAAGCCTTGCAAATCGTCATTTAATCCTTTCTCTTGGGCCGCAGCTCCAAGGATTTTACGAAGGTCTTCTTTTTTTAGGGCAAAATTACCATTGAAATGTAGTTGTATATTAGGCATGATTAACTTGTTGTAACTTGAGCATGAACCTAATCTAGTAGCAAGCGCAGACGATAACCTGGACAGAGTGAAATTGCCCCTTTTATCTAGAATTCCCAGGAGAGGCTGCGGAGTATCACACTCGGTTCAAAATTACAGGTGACACGTCAGACATGGCAAAGTGTCGTCTTCTTCATCCAGTACAGCAGCTAACGCTTCAGCTAACGACTGCTTGGGAGAAGCTTTTTTTCCCGCACCATCGCCCTCTTGTGGAGTTTTGGGCTTGCTGGACAATGCCCGTGCGATCGGTACTCGCTTGGCATGGGAGGAGCGACTCGCACAGTTCAAGGTAACATTTCAGGGACACAGCCTGGTTCATCGATCGCTTGTCAATTCCCAAACGTCCTCAATCAAGATTGACCGACACAAAGCCGCTATCAGCCGCAACGATTTCTCTAAGCCGATGCGGTTCCAGTGGCTCTGGGTGTCTACTTCATTTTTCGAGATGAAGCACAAGCTCAAAGTTTTAGAGCGTCTCGGTTCCGATCGCGTGTCTCGGTTCCCAGGATTCAACTTGCTAGCAAGCGATTTGAGGACTATAAAGAACTGTTGGCTCCCCTGATGGCGTTTGTGGCGGAGCGAGGGCGACTCCCAGTTAAGGACGAATTGCCACAAGAGGAAGCCTTGAGCGCTGAATTCGGCAACTTGCGCCGCGCCTTCCAGATAGTTCTACAAGCAACAAATCCTCAAGAGTGGGATGAAATCACCGAACGTCGTCGTCAGGATTTGCTGGTTTATCTTGCCCTTTCCCACTTCAGCCGTCGTCCCAAACCGCGAGATTTAGCTCCAGATGTTCGCAATGATATCAAGTGCCTTTTCGGTAGCTACCACCAAGCCTGCACGGCGGCTGATATCATGCTGATGAGTGTGGGGAATTTAGAGACAATCGGAGAACGCTGTCAGAGTAGCCCTATCGGTAAGAAGCTTCCCAATTCTCTTTGGGTTCATGTTTCCGCGATCGAGGCTCTTGACCCGCTACTACGTCTGTATGAAGGCTGTGCTTCCCGCACCATCGGTCGTCCAGAAGAGGCAACCGTTGTCAAGTTTCACTTCCGCAAGCCTAAGATTACTTATCAGTTTTACCCGGACTTCGACAGTGCTCCTCATCCTGCACTGTACACGAGTATGCAGATCGATTTGCGGGATTTGCACGTTCACTACCGGGACTACGATCCAAATGACAATCCACCAGTGCTGCACCAGAAAGATTTGTTAGTCAAATCAGACTATCCCTTCTACGAGAAATTTGCCAAGTTGAGTCGGCAAGAGGAGGATTGGGGGTTGCTCGATAATTGGAAGGCAATTAGCGATCGCAACGGTTGGCTGAAATGTTTGGAAGAACACTGTGCCGAGTTGAGGGGGCATCGAGTCGTTTGGCGCAAGAATGCCGATCCGTATCAGGTAAAGTTAGTCCGTTCTGCAATTCGGGCAAAGCAGGCGGGGCGAAAAAGTGAGGAATAGCGATGCTTGACTTAACCAAAATCCAAATTTCCTACTGGTGGGATTGAATCGGAATGGTTGGTCGTTCGATGCGATTGCTCCCTGCGTGTCAAATCGCTGTGACACGGTATTTCCTTTAAACAAATGTTTCAGTCTATTCATCTTGGAAGGGGTTGAGGGCTGAAAACGTTCCTATTTCGCCAGACAACACAATGAAAATTCAGCTTATTCATGCGTACCAGCGCAATGTATGGACAAGCTTTCAGTCTAATCAGGCGCTTCAACCGCCCGATCTAAGATATGAGGTAGACATCCATATATTCATTGTTAAGAGAAATTAAGAAGTTTGGCGAAAATTTGAGATTGTTCATGTTTTTCCCTAGGAGTATAGCTCTACAAAACCTACAGTATAAAATCTCGCTAGATTCAGGGGAGGTTAGGTAAATGGAAATCAGCAGGAAAGCTCCAGAAGCGAGTCAGCAATCTCAGACACAACCTCAAAGTGATGTGCACAAAGGCAAGAGGATCAAGATTTCTTTGGAAAATCTCAAGATGCCTTCTGCGAGTGATTCCTTTAAGGCTCGTGTTACTTGCCAACGTCGCAGTTAGAGACAGAGGGTTTTAGGCACTGTTGTAAATGCGATCGCAGCCTTCGCTGTAATGCTGAATTAGGGCATTACAGCGAAGATGCTTAAACTGTTGCTCTACTAGGAGAAAACTGATGGTGGCGATGCAAGAAGTTCTCTACAAGAAGTCAGACTATGTGCGTGTCTTAAGCAGCAATGAAAATCGTTTCCTGGTTTATCATGCACTATTTAACAACCCATTAGAAACAAACGCTGATATTGTTTGTTTGATAGATAGACTGTCTAATCCAACAAGAATTAGTGCGCTTTCAGAGTTTTATGAAGGTGATATAGAGGGAGTCATCTCTAATCTGATTGATTTACATTTTGTTGTGCCTCATGATCAAGAAGAAAGAGCTTTACTTGCGAGTCTCCATCAAGAATTCCTAGAACAAGTTCAGGCAGGGCAGAAGCTTGCAAGGCTAGAGTTAGCTATCAGCAATGCCTGTAACTTTGGTTGTCAGCATTGTATGCATTTTTTAAACAACGAATTTCCTGAACGGGTTGCTCCATCAATGCACATGAGCATTGAAACCGCAAAACAAAGTATAGATACCTTTGTTGCTCGTGTCCGGAAAAGTGGGAATAGTTCTGTGAGAGTTCACTTTGGTAATGGTGAACCTTTAATGAACTGGGCAACGCTTGTCTTTGCACTAGAGCATTGCAATTCCATTGAAGGTATTGACTTCTCTTACGCCATCAATACGAACCTCAGTCTCCTTGATGAAAAGAAGGCAAAAACTTTAAAGGAATACAACGTCAAAATTTCCACTTCTCTGGATGGATTGAAGGAGGCGAATGACTCTATCAGAGTGGATCAGAAGGGGCGCGGTACATTTGACACAATCATGAGCAAGATCCAATTGCTGAAGTCTATCGGTCATCCAATTGAAGGTTTTACCATCACGGTTACTGACAAAAACTTTCACCTAATCGATGAAGCTGTTATTGATCTGGCGAAAGAGATTGGAGTTAAAGATCTATCAATGGACTTTGATCTAGTCCGCTCAACCAGCATCTCTACAGAAGACTGTGTTGCTAAAATTATTACTTTAAGACAGTATGCACATAAGAATAGTCTCAATTTCTACGGGACATGGGAAACTCCTTTTCGGAATTTAATGTCAAGTTCTTGGCTGAATTCACCTTACGCATTTTGTCCTGCAATGGAGGGTAAAACTCTTGAATTTAACGTAGATGGAAGCTTAAAAACCTGTGGTCATACTAATACAGTTGTTGGTGCATCAGATAAATTTGAAGAATGTTTTACTCCCAACAGTGGATATTCTAGGTTGATAGAAAGCAGGCTTCCTGGAAATAATGACTTTTGCAGAGGCTGCGAAATTGAAGGTTGCTGTGCAGGACAGTGTCATGTAACTTTGGAGTCATCCAGAAATGATGAGCGATTGGTAAGCAAAATGTGCGAATTGATGATCATGACTACCCGAAATCTTATTCATGAGTATTTAGAGGGCAGGTAGAATTTTGTCTACATCTGTGAGAAAGCTAGTTTTTCTCATGGGATTGTTCTATCTAATCCAGACATATACGAACAACCCAGGGATAATTACTTTACCTCAATCGCTTTACCTAAAGGAAACTCTTGGGCTATCGGCAACTAAAGTCGCTCAAATTGGTGGGATTATTTCAATTCCTTGGATCATAAAACCTGTTTGGGGGTTTCTTGTTGACACTTTTCCACTTTTTGGTTTTCACACCAAGAGCTATTTAGTGGTTTGTTATTCCGTAGCTCTAGCTGTGCTGTTTTGGCTAGGTAGTTTAAGTAGTTACACGAGTTCTGTTCTGGCTTTTGGAGGAGTAATAACTTCCATCTGTATTGCTACTTCAGATGTCGTTGTAGATAGGCTGATGGTGACACGAGGAAAAGCTTTAAATCAGACATCTATCCTGCAATCGGCTCAATGGACTGCGCTATGCTTTGGTGAAGCATTGATGTTCTACTTAAGTGGTTTGCTTGCAAAACTGACTAATTTATCGGTAGCCTTCACTATCAGTGCATTTGTTCCCTTAATTGGTTTAATAGTTACGCTTTTTCTACTTACTGATAAGAAAACAAACAGCAGCGCATCTTCTCCCATATCTTCCGTCAAAACGAATGCTACGGTTCTATGGAGAGCGATCAGATCTCACCAACTGATAGCAGTGGTTTTGTTCATTACTTTCCTTAAGTTTAGTCCTACACCACCTCTTTTATTTTACTTCCGTGACACATTAGGATTTTCAGAAGATTTTGTTGGCTCGTTAAGTGCAATAGGTTCAATAGCCTCCGCGATCGGAGCAATTGTCTTCGGCATCTTCTCTCCAAAAATTTCGAGACGTACTCTACTAAATTTAATTATAGGTTTGAGTGCATTATCAACACTTTTTTTTGTGCTTATATACAATCCTATAAGTGCCATCTTGATTCAAGGTGTGAGTAGTTTTTTTAGCATGATTGCATTTATTGGAGTGTTAGAAATTTCAGCCCGCTCCTGTCCCGAAGGAATTGAGGGAACAGCTTTCGCTTTACTAGCGTCAATTTCAAATCTAGCTGTAACCTTTGGGGAAATTTTTGGAGGGTGGTTGTATGATGCCAAAATTCCATTTGCATTACTTATTTCGATAAGCGCTGCATTTACGGCTCTATGTTGGTTTCTGATACCACTTCTGAAACTAGGCAAGAGTTATGTGTGAAACATTGTTATCATTTGATTGCAGTGATAAAGCTTTTTTATTTTGACTGGTAAAAGTGCCTCAAATTACTGTGGAATTTAATAGTTACAATCGCTCTTTGGTACGGAAAGGGGAGAGAAGAGCGCGTCTGGGATGAGGTGAGGATGCGATCTACTTTTTTTGGGAAGGCAGGCGCAATTTTCATCAGAAACGGAATGCTAGTCTCCGAAGCGTTTAGCACTACACACCTCTTTCAGTTGAACCCTTTGGGTTGTTGCCCAAACGTCAGAGGAAGAGGCGATCGCAGTATAGACTCAGCACTCATAAGTAAGGACACAGGCCTCAACAGACAGTCGAGCTTATCGTCTTTACTCACAAGAGAAGTTGGCAAAAATTATCAGCCTCTTTTCCCCCGACTTTGAAGCGGGGGTTCTTGTTTTGGTGGAAATTCACCTTTTTCTTTTGCCTGCATGATAGAGACCTCAATCAGAAATGCCGCGAGGTTAGCAGTAGGCCGTCCTTGGGTTTCTGCCCACCGCTCTAAGTCATCCAACACAGAGTCCGGCAAGGTGATGTTGATTCGTTTGCTCACAAATTGATCGCTGTCAGTTCTGAGCATATCCTACTCTCCCACCTCATACCAGGCTTTATTACTATCTTTTTTACATCTTATCGCTATCTATATAGATAGAGTTTGGTAGCATAGCTTTATAACCCCTGCTTCTTGGGGTCAAGTGCTGATGAGGAATACTCACACCTTTTTCAGAGGCAACTAGCTGGCAATCTACCTATCTCGCCAAGGCAGTAAGCCTCAACAAGTCCCAAGCCAAGGAGACAATCATGCCTGAGTTTTCACCCCAAATACCGCCCTTCGCCCTACCAGGGGACATCCCCGAAGTTATTCCTCAACAAGAGTTTCAACTGGGTGATTCAGTACGCTGCCAAAGAAGCCTTACCCGACTTTCTGCTTCACATCCAGCAAGGCAAAATCCAACTGCCCGACCTGCAACGCAGTTTCTGCTGGCCCGACGACCAAGTTAAAGAACTCATTGCCAGCGTCTCCTTAGCATGGCCTGTGGGAGCCGTTCTCTTGCTGCTATTGGGCAACTCCAACGTCAAATTCAAACCCCGTCTAATCGAAGGCGTCACCCTCAAAATCATCCCCTCACCCTGCAAACTCATCCTCGATGGACAGCAACGCTCCACCGCCTTATTTATGGCACTCTTCTCCAGTCAGCCCGTCTGGATAAAAGAAAAGAAAAGCCAAAAAATTCAAGAGCGCTGGTACTACATTGATATCGAAAAAGCCTTAGACCCTTTTGTAGAACGGGAAGAAGCCATCATTAGCTTACCCGCCTCGCGCATTAAAAGCGGTTTTGGCATCAACGGCTCCCTAGACTGCTCCACACCCCAAAAAGAGTACGAAACACTAATGTTTCCCGTGGAGAAAGTGTTCCACTATGCCAGTTGGAGAGCCGCTTACTCCAAGTACTGGCACTACGATGCTGCCAAACTGGAACTGATCGACCGCTTTGAGTCAGAGATTATCAAAAAGTTTGAGCATTACCAAATTCCCATCATCCAACTCAGACCGGAACTCTCCAAACTTGCCGTCTGCCGAGTCTTTGAAAAAATCAACACGATTTCTAGTGAATTAAACTTCTTTGACTTAACCACTGCCTTTTTTGCCAGTGAAGATTTTTCCTTACGGGATGACTTTGAAGCGACAAGTCAACGGCTGCACAAATTTAGCGTTTTACAAGGGGTCAAAAATACCGACTGGCTGCAAGCTGTCACCCTGGTGGCTACCTATCATCGCCGCATGGAAGCCCTCAAATCTAATCCACAAATTTCCAAGCCTCCCGGTGTCGCTTGTCGTCGCAACGAAGTTTTAAGCTTGTCGCTAGACGAGTACCAGAAATTCTCCGCCATGACAGCTTCAGGATACGAGGAAGCTGCACGGTTTTTGCACGGGCAAAAGATTTTATCGAGTGAAGATATTGCCTATCCGGTACAACTGGTGGGACTAGCAGCCATACTCAGTATTATTGGATTTCCTCACGAACTCAGGCGTTCAAAGCTCGAACAGTGGTGGTGGTGCGGCATCTTCGGGGAGATGTACACGGGCTGGAATTCCTCAAGGACGGCTAGGGATATGCTGGAAGTTCCAGAGTGGTTGGGTGGGGGAGGCTTAGCGAGCACTGTCGAATTAGCTAGTTTTGCACCTCACCGCTTGCTGTCTGTTTGTCGGCGACATGGAGCTGTATATAAAGGGTTAAATGCCCTATTACGGCGCAATGGAGCGATTGACTTTTTATCGGGGGAAGCGTTATCGGATGTCAAATTCTTTGACGATACGATTGAATCGCATCACGTTTTTCCCGTAGCTTGGTGTCAGAAGCAAGGGCTGGAAAGTGGCCGGTATAACTGCTTGGTGAACCGCACTCCCCTGTGGAAGGCAACCAATGGGTTTATTGGGGGTAGAGCGCCGAGCGTTTATCTGGGCAAGTTACAACAGCAAGGGATATCGAAAAAACGCCTTGATAGCATTTTGCGATCGCACTTAATTGAGCCAGCGACGCTGTGGAATGATGACTTCGAGGCTTTCTTTGAACTGAGAACTCAGGCGTTACTCGACTTGATTGGTAAGGCGATGGGTAAGTCCCTTGAGATTGAAGCTTCTGAAGGACAGGCTCAAGCGAGGAGAGTCAATTCTCATTCAGTGTGAGCCAGAAATCCAAGCACGATAGTTGAGACACTGATTTTCTATTTCCCTTGGCACAGCTTAAAACAGCCCATCTAAACTTCTTTCTATAAATTACCCCTATTAAGTCTCATCAATCCAATTTTGTAGAGTCTTCAGAAGATAGGCTCCATCGGGTTGAAAGCTGCTGAATGGTGATGAGAGTTCCTTTTTGGTAATCCAAGCAATGTGGAGAATTTTGTCTAAGCCTGGGAGGAGCCTTCGGCGGAAAAATTCGGTCATTTGCTCGTTCGGATCGCAACCATATAAAACTATAACCAAGTTTTGATACTCTAAATCTGCTTTAATTCGCAAAATTCTCGGCTTCAGTTTAATGGCACTATTGATATCAACAGGTGGGACTCCAGCATTAGTGGCTAGATAAATTTGGGTGCAGAGTTCCTGAGCTATCTCGCTTTCATCAGTTTCTCCTTCTAAAGATTGAGCGTTAATTAAGACAGGATAGGTTTTTGAAGTGGGTTTTAAGTTTGTCACAAGATTGCCGATATCATTGTTTCTTAGTTCTTCATTCTTTCTTTTGTTGCTCTTTCTTGTGTTACTCTTTCCTTTGTTGCTAGTAGAAGAGAAACTACTTGGGGTATCGGAGTAGACTTCTTCATAGGATTCTTCACCAGGCACATTTCCCCAAGCTACAGGTGGAAGCTCTATCTGGTTACCTATACGTAGTTCCTCGCTAACTTCATCTTCATCCTCGAACTTATTGTCATCTTTATGTTTTATTTCTTCCTGATGGGAATTCCGCTCTTTGACCGATTCTCTAATATCTTCAGTAGTTACAATTTTTCCTATAAGTCTCATTGAGGCATTTCGCAACAAGGAAGCAAATTCAGTTGAGTTAGTAAAGGGGGAACCATTTTTCTTGGTGAACACAAAGCTGTGCATGGGTTTCAGTGCATCTCTAAGAGGTGCTCTTTTTGTTATGTCTTCTTCTTTATTGAGATAGATATATTCAATTAACCACTCTTCAAGATACTGATAAAAGTAAGAACCATCAGAAAACTCCCAGTTTACAACTCGCAGGTTTGGGTTGCGGGAAACATTATTTTTTGGCTTGCTATCTGAGAGCGCTACACGCTGCTGCTTTAACGGAACTGAAAGCCACCATACACCATCGAATTCATACAGGTAGCTGTTGTTATCCTGCGTGGTTTTTCCTTCTAACTGTTCTAGGTCTATTGGAGACCTCCGAAAGAATAAATGTCTAAAGATATGCTGGCGTAACGGATTAGAGGCTATTAATCCAGCTAGAATAAAGCGTTGATAACTCTGGGCGATCGCTGTTATCGAGCGGCGAGCTGACCCCAAAGTGACAGTATTTTTTGTTTGACCTAGATGCACTCTGTGGGATGTACATTCCTGTTGTAAGGCTTCGAGAAACTGCCAAACTTCAGACCAACTAATGACTTCCTTCGATTGTTCTTTGATAGAGGAATAGTGTTTAGCTCTTTCGGAGGCTAGTCTCAACTGCTCACGCAGGACTCCTATTACTGGAATATTCCCCTCTCTATCTTTGTGGGGTGGGTTCGCTTCCTGGCGATAGATAAATTTGGCAACCAAAATAATTGTCTGGAGAACTGCGACTTCAGTATAAGGACTTTGTATACCCCTACCTCGAACCTCCGTTTCTCCTCCTTGTAAGGGAGTTCTTAGCCATTCGATATAGTCTGTTGCTAGCTTTACTGTATAGTCAGCAATGGCTTGGGCTTCATCTGAAAAGTTGTCTGCATCAGCTTTGTATTGAGTGGATGGAACTGAAACTATGCTGGTGAGGCTCAGTTCCTCTAGGGGAACGCGACGAGTACGATGTAGCCAACCAAGCAGAGAGCGGATGTGCTTCAGATTATTTTGAGCAGTCGCAGGTTTCACAGGAGCATCTGTCGTCAGCTCAGATGGTACTGTGCGAAATTGATAAAACTCATTCAGTTCAGCTTTTAAACGAGGCGGAATTTCCTCACCAGCTCTAGACCCCAAGCTGTACTTGTAAGATAACTCTCCGTTTGTGTTCTTATAGGAGCGGTTGGTGAGGCGGACATCAAATGCGCTGTTAGAGCGTTTTCTTTGGCGTCGAGGGAGGGGTTGAATTTTAATCTGTTTTCCCCACTCTTGCAGTTGGCACCATTTGAGGAATGACCTGAGCACAGAGCGATAGGTGTACTGAGTATTACCTGGAACTCCTGCTTCATCGAAATAAGCTTGCTGAATGCGAACCGCGTCCCCAAGTTGCTCTACTGTAATTTCTTTCATAAAGTTCTGGCTGGTGGTGATTTCTTCTTGTGTCAGCTTATTGCCAGCAGGCGAGGGTGCGCCCCAACCAGGAAGCGTGTAACGAATTAGAGCTGTTGTTAGCTGTGAAAGGGTGGAGCTGGCTTTTTCAGGAGGCTCCTCTTGTTTAATAAACTCTTCATAGAGCATCAGCGCCTCCCGCAAAGACAGTGGTTCCTTCTCCAGTGATGGCATGGCACGTATATGGGCGACGCATCAAAAAACAGGGATACTTTCCCAGTGTATAAGCTGTCTTTATTTATAAGAAAAAAAAATAAAATATATAAAGAAGGAAGTAGAGAAGAAAAGAGCCAACATAAACCGATTGTTTCTATAAGGCTTAATTTTGTAGTTCTCAAATATCTAGAAATCCGAAGATGTCTAACTTTGATAACTACCATGTTGGGGCTGAGGGGCTTTCGGCTGCACGGCACGAGAAGCGTAGCGCTTGTGTTACGCTGTAGTTCATTTGGCTAGCATTCCTACAATGGTGTCTCTAGGAAAGTCGTTCGCGAGGAAAGATCTCCATTCGGTCACTGAAGAACTGTCCGATTATCTTTAGATTAAAAAGTGCTTTATTTTCTAATATATAAGAAAATAGACGCATTACATTTTTTAATTTTTATTTATATAAGTTATTTGATTATTCTTTTATCTCTATATAAGATAAAACCAATAAAACTTTCAAGGCTTCAAGTATCTATGAGATTTTTTTATGTCTATAGACTGAGCAGGAAGTTTCAGATCGACTGAACCAAGGGTGCCGTTGGCACTCAAAATATGGGAGAACTTAATGGGCAGACGTAATCGAAAGGACATCAACAAGCGAATCAGTGAAGGCTGCGGTCAAGGCAGAGGTGCTGATTATCAGCCAGCTATTTGGGTACCAGATTTCTCATCCAAAGGTTCTTCTGTCCAAGGCTTAGGCTGGAAAACTCGAAGGCTTCATCACTGCCTTAGCGACCTTGAGTTTCGATATTTCTACGTTCTTGAATGGGCACAAAACGTCATAGATATTCGAGAGCAGTTTCCTTTAGATTTGGAAGAAACCCTGGAAATTGCTGAGGAGTGTGGTTACACGTATCCAGTCATTCGTGATACTGGGAAACCCAATGTGATGACAACAGACTTTGTCGTGACTATTGGAGGAACTATAGGAGTTATCGAACTAGCCAGGACAGTCAAACCCTCATCGAAATTACAAAACCCACGAGTTCTGGAAAAGTTTGAAATTGAACGTCGATACTGGGAGTCCCGAAACATTAACTGGGGCATTGTTACCGAGCATGAGATTCCAGAGGTCTTAGCTGAGAACGTCAAATGGCTACACAATCTTTTCTATGCTGAAGAACTCTCACCACTTTCAGAACGTGACATTCGCCAAATTACTATTGTACTTACCAAAGGCGTGATTCGGGGAGAAGCCTCACTCAGGGATATTGCAGCTGAATGTGACGAGCGACTGGGTTTAGAACCTGGAAACAGCCTTACAGTTGCTCGTCACCTAATCGCTCGTCGCCAATGGCTTATTGACATGAACCACCCGCTTTCTACTCAGTTTAGGAAGAAATTGATGCTTCTGGCTACTCCTTCTCTGGAGCCTGACAAGCAGATGAGGAATGTCGGATGAATATTTGGGAAAATGTGTTAATTGAATTACAAGACGACGATGGTAAAGTTGCAACCACCATCCGAGCGCTGTGGATTGACCCATCAGTAACAGATGTAGTCACAATTGACATCAATAATCCCAAAGCTTTTCCGGTTTGGCAGAAATCTGGAGAAATTGAGGCAGCATTTGTAGAGCAAAAAGCTCGCATCCTCAAAACCGATCCTTTCACCCATTTGTATCGTCCTGAAGATTCCATTCCTCAAGATCATCGTAGGCGCAGAGATGAGGCGTGGGAAATTATTGCTCCCATCGTTGAAAGTGGAGTAAAAGTTTTCTTTCCGTCTGAACGAGGCATACTGGTTAAAGAAGCGATAGAGCGTACAGGCTCGACAAAGCCAACAATCTACAAGTATCTGCGCTGGTACTGGCAAGGAGGGCAAAAGCCAAACGCTCTCCTTCCTCGTTATGACAATTGCGGTGGGCAAGGTAAAGAGCGAAAGATTGCTGAAAAGCTCGGTCGTCCTAGAAAACAAACTCAACTGAAAGGTAAGCACCCTGGAATCAACGTCACTGAACAAATTCGGATAATCATTGTTCAGAGTGCTAAGAAATTTCACGAAAAGCAGAGAAAGACTCTAAAAGACTCCTATCAAGCGATGTTGGATGACTCTTTCTCCCAGAAAGTCAAAGACCGAGATGGAGTAGAAGTCCCCATTCTCTGGACTGTAGAACGATACCCCACTCTCAGACAGTTTTGTTACCACTATTACAAGGAGCGCGATCTGAGGCGCTCCCTAATATCCCGTGAAGGTGAGCGTTGGTTCAATCTCCACTATCGAGAAGTTACTGGAGATTCAACCCAGATGGCACCTTTTCCTGGCGCACTCTGGCAGATTGACTCAACGATTGTTGATATTCACTTAGTCAGTTCCCTTGACCGCAGTCGCATTATTGGGCGACCTGTTCTCTACCTAGTGGTGGACTTATTCTCTCGAATGATCGTGGGATTTAGTGTCAGCCTAGAGGGACCGAGTTGGTTAGGGGCTTCTCTGGCTCTCGAAAATGCCACTACAGACAAGGTGAAATTTTGCCAGGAGTTCGGCATCACCATTACAGCAGATGAGTGGTCGCATCAGCATCTTAGTAAACGACTTCAGACCGACCGTGGCAGCGAGTATTTGAGTAGTAATGCCAGAGAAGCCCTCAAGACACTCAATATAGAATTCTCACCCACACCTGCTTACCGTCCAGACTGGAAAGGTGTTGTCGAAAGGCTGTTCCGCTTAATCAATGATGAAGTCATTCACTGGGAACCAGGAGCAGTCTACAAGCCAAGGGAAAGAGGCGATAAGGACTATCGATTTGAGTCGATATATACCCTAGACGAGTTCCGACAAATCATGATCCGCCTCATCCTTTACTACAACAACTATTACTGGTTAGAGAACTATCCCTTAACCAAAGACATGATTGAGGATCATGTCAAACCTTGTCCATGCGAGTTGTGGGAGTGGGGAATTCGTAATTACGGTCGTCCTCGTCAAGAGACACAGGAGATTATTCGGCTCAACCTTTTACATAGAGGGGAAGCTACTGTCACCCGTCGAGGTATTTGTTTCCGAGCGAATCAGGTTGATTTTCATGATCGCCTACGCTACAGCTGCGAGACGGCTGTACGCGAACAGTGGTTTATCAAGGCAGGATTAAACGGGAGCTGGAAAGTTCCTATTGCGTATGATCCTCGAAAGCCTCAAGTTATCTATCGGCTTATAGATGGTGGCAAAAACATGGAACCTTGTGAGCTACTCCCAGCTTCCAAAAGTTTTTCAGAATGCAATCTAGAAGAGGTGATGGATCACTTTGTTGAACACAACTTTGCACAACAGAACGCTCAACCTATCCAACGACAAGGGAAAGCCACTCTTAATGCTTATCTAGGCCAGTATCGAGCTGAAGCCAAGGAGAAAACCGAAAAAGCGAGGAGTGGTGAGAGTAAAAGTTCCCTCGCTCAGGGAATCCGAGAAAACCGGAAAGCGCTACGGGATTATGAACGAGAGAAAAATGCTTGGGATTTAAGGACTGAAGAAGCTTCTGACCAGGCAAGAAAAGTAATTCCACTACAGGCAGATAGTCAGCGTGAAAACGATGATGAGAGCTACGTGCCAGCTCCACAAGAAACCGAAATCTTAAACGAGATATTTGGAGATATTTGGAACAATGGACAGCAATAATGTTCAGTATTTTCCCTCAATCTTAGTATTAAAAGGGTATCAGACTGATCAATACGATTGGCTTACCAGTTGTCTTGGTAGGAACTTACAAAGCCTGGTCAGTTCTGGGTGATGAGTTTCGTCAGATTCGTCGAGGTACAGGACAGGGAGACTTAGTTTGGGACCCAATAAAGGAGGATGACACCTGGAAGACCTTTAGCAAGTCACTTTGGCGATATCAGTACCTCCAGAATTTTTGTCCACTGACACCAGAGTTAAGCCATGCCCTCTACTACGAATGTCAAGGCATTACAGACTTTGCAGTAAAGCTCTATATGCTGGCACAGGTGAGAGCGATCGCTACTGGCAAGGAGACAATCACCAAGTCAATCATCAAGTCGGTAGCTAAAGATTGTCTTCGCACTGCCAGAACGGTCTTAGATGCCTTGAAGGAGACAAATCCTGACAAGAGCCGGAAGATGCTTATGAAGTGTGAAGATGTCAAGCCAATCGATCTTGAACCCTTTATTGAAGAAGCCTTAGAGAGCCTACCAGATGAAGACCAACTCAGTTCTACACCTAAAGCTCACGAAAGCTCCGTTAGCTGTGAAATTGAGGAACACTCCACTACTGAACTCCCTGAGCAATCATCTAATTTCCCTGAACCTGACCCCATAGCAGCTCAGAAGAACGTTCCCACTTCCACTGAAGCTAAAACCAGTAAAAAACAGAGCAAGCCTTCTAACAAGACTTGCTCATCGCAGAATTCTTTGCCAGATATTGTGGCTGAAGCTGAAAAATCAGGCAAGACTGCCTACGAAGTTCTCAATCAGAAAGCTTACATCCGACCAGCTACTGAATACATTATGGAGGAAATAGCCATATGATCGGCTTCTTCCCAGATCCCTATCCCGATGAACTACTTTACAGTGTCTGTGCGCGGTACTCCGACCGAGTACATTATCGGAGCCGAGAGGTTCTAGCTCAAGAACTTTTTGGAAGTATAAACGCGAGTGCAACTGTTGATCTACCCAATCACCTGGATCATTTGATCGCTGTCCTTCCGAATGGACATCACTACACAGTTGATTACCTGATTAACAGATGTACGCTATTTCCCTTTTACAAACCGTTTCTTTCACCAGAGCGGGTTAACTATCTTATACAGGCAATGAGAGGGACTGGCGGCAACGTTCATTCTTTATTAGGACTTCGCACTATCCGTTCTTTAAACTATCTACGCTTTTGTCCCCTATGTGCGATAGAAGATCGGAAACAATATGGTGAAATGTATTGGCATCGTCTTCATCAAATACCAGGTGTAGAAGTATGTTCTACTCATACTGTTTTTTTGGAAATAAGTAGCACTCGTAGTAATATCAATGAATTTGTCTCAGCCGAACAGGAAATCCAAGTAACTTCACCGCAATCACTTAATTTGTTAAATTCCTTTCATCAAAAACTACTAAAAATAGCTCAAGATACGGCTTGGCTATTGAATCAGCAGAGCTTAGTTTTCGAGCTTAAGTCTATACAAAATCGCTACCTTTATCTCCTGGCTGGACAGGGGTTAGCAAGCTATAATGGCGGTAAGGTTCATATTCAACAACTACTCGAAGCTTTCAAAAATTATTACTCTCCAGAACTTTTGAAGCTACTTCAGTGTGAGGTTGATGCTCAAAATGAGTGGAATTGGTTATCTCGTTTAGTACGGCCTCCGAAAGGAAGCCAGCATCCGCTGCGCTATTTATTACTGATGCACTTTCTAGGACATACGGTAGAAGAGTTCTTCAAACTCCCTAGCGAGTTCAAACCTTTCGGAGAAGGACCCTGGTTCTGCCTCAATCCTGTTTGTCCTCACTTCCAAAAACTTAAGATTAAGGAGTGCCAAATCAAATACTCTAAAATAGAGAGTACACCAATAAATATTCCCAGTTGGGTAGGTATTTTCGGTTGTGAATGTGGCTTTGTCTATTCGATAAAAGATCTTCACCAAAATAGAAGCAATCGGTTTCGAGTTAGTACCGTAAAGTCCTATGGACCCTTATGGGAGGAAGCGTTGAGAAAGTTGTGGGAGGATTCATCGGTTACTCTCACTAAGATAGGACATCAGCTTGGAGTTAGCCGTTGTACTGTCAAGGAACACGCTATTAGGTTAGGTCTTTCTTTCCCACGGCAAGGTCCTAGTAAGCCAACACAGCTCAAGGCAGAACAGCTTAGCTGTTCTGTAAAGGAGCAAGTGGATGCACCGAAAAAATTCGAGATTTACCGAAATGAGTGGCTGTCAGTTTTAGAACAGAATCCTAACGCTGACCGGACATCTTTACGCAACCAATCTTCGCGAGTATACTTGTGGCTTCGCAAGCGTGATTCTGAGTGGCTGGAGGCTCATCTGCCACCACCTCGTAGAAACAACGGTTCCCCTCACGCGGATTGGAAAAGTCGAGATATTCAGCTAGCTGAAGCAGTAAGAAACTCGGCTGTGCGCCTCAAGGAGGCTGATGGACGCCCTATAAAAATAACAATACGTGCAATTGGTAGAGACATTAATCAACTTGCGCTAATTCAGTACCACCTTAACAAGCTGCCGTTAACTGCCAAAGCTTTAGAGGAAGTGGTAGAAACATGGGAAGTTTACACCATTCGTCGCATCTGCTGGGCAGCAGAGTGCTTTCGCCGAGAGAAGGTGTATCCAAGTCAGCGGGAATTAAAAGAGCGGGCTGGCATAACTGGAATTGCCTACAATAGACTTGCTGCAATACCACAAGTCCAAAAAGCACTTCATGAGGCTCTAAAATCTCTGGAGCCGTAGGTACTCCAAAGAGTGGAACCCCCCGATCACTAAGCATGGGAAGTCATTTGAAGTCTAGAGATGATTGTTGTCTTCCCCACCCCCTACCCAGATGAACTACTCTACAGCATCTTTGCACGATACTCTGACCGGATGCAGTATCCAGACAAGAAATGTGTGGTTCAGGAACTATTTGGAACCTCCAATACCTTGGCAGTCATCGACCTACCTTCTCACCTCGGCAATCTTGTTGCTGCCTTACCACCCGGACATCGTTATACAGTTGAACACTTAATCGACGAGCGCACATTATTGCCCTTCTACAGCCCCTTTCATCCACTTAAGCGGGTGGATCGTTTACGACAGGATATGCAAGGGAGCGGCAAGGTTTTGGTTGCTGGGCGCTTGGGTTTGATGGCTAACAGTATTCCTGCACCTGCGTGGCTACGATTTTGCCCCTTGTGTATAGAGGAAGACAAAAAGCAGTTTGGCGAACCCTACTGGCACCGACTCCACCAAGTTCCTGGTGTAGAAGTCTGTCCAGTTCACTTTGTTTTCTTGGAAAACAGCAAAGCCCAAGTACTGCACCGGAAAACTCGTCATGAATTTATCTCAGCTCAACAAGCAATCCACACGACATCAGCACGCTGCTTGGAACTGTCACATCCTTCTGATGCAGCCTTGTTGAAGATTGCTCATGATGCCGCTTGGTTACTAAACCAGCGAAGATTGGCTCCGGGACTTGAATCCTTTCGGAGTCGTTACTTGCCCTTGTTGGCAGAGCGCGAACTAGCTACCTACAGTGGCAGGGTTTACATCAGTAAATTGCTAGATGCTTTCAAATATCACTATTCTACGGAGCTTTTGAAACTACTTCACTGTGAGATTGACCAACAGAGCCAGCATAATTGGTTGTTACGGCTAGTTCGCTCTCCTAAGAGCGCACAGCATCCGCTACATCATCTCCTGCTAATCCATTTTCTCGGACACATAGCTGAGTCCTTCTTCCAACTTCCCACTGAGTATCAGCCCTTCGGTCGTGGCTCATGGCCTTGCCTGAACCCAGTTTGCAAGCAGTTCCGACAACGACATATCAAGAGCTACCGCCTATCTTATAGCCAGGAAAATGGCAGACCTATCGGCACCTTCAGTTGTAACTGCTGTGGCTTTGTCTATTCCCGCATCGGTCTCCACCAATCTAGAGAAGATTGGTATCGCTATAGTCGAGTAGAATCCTATGGAGTAGTCTGGGAATCAGCTCTTAAGAATTGGTGGACAGACACAGGGGTCAGCCTGCGAGAAATTGCACGTCGGCTAGAAGTTGACCCTCAGACTGTCAAAAATCATGCAACTCGACTAGGACTGTCGTTTCCACGTCTAACGAAAAGACCAACACAGCCGATTACTCTACAATCGCTCTCTGAGGAGAGACATTCTTCAGCAATAGGCTCGAATGAGTTAGAAACACACCGTAGGGCGTGGTTGTCCCTTAAGGAAGAACACCCCGAAGCGGGAGGGAAGTTCTTACGGAGTCTTGCACCGCGTGTCTATATGTGGCTCTACAGGCATGACCGAGAGTGGCTTTTAGCCCATATGCCACCTAAACAGAAAGTTGTCACTCTGCCTCGTGTGGACTGGGAAAGCCGGGATACCCAGTTTGCTGAGGCAGCGAGACTCTCAGCAGAGCGTTTGAAGAACGCTCCCGGATGCCCTGTGCAAATCACTGAAACTGCGATCGCTAGAGATATCGGTCAACTAGCAAACATTCAGAAACACCTTGATAAGCTTCCCCTAACGGCACAGGTTCTGGCAGAGGTGGTTGAGACTCGTGAACAGTTTGCCGTGCGTCGGGTGGAGTATGCTGCTGAGTGTTTTCGTCAAGAAAATGTTTATCCGAAGGAGTGGCAGTTAGTGCGTCGAGCAGGTTTACGTCTGGACATAGAAGCGGCGCAGCAGGTGAAAAAAGCGATCGCAGCAGCATTGGCATCTTTAGACCCGCTAGGTGTAGTTCAAACAGATGAGTCGATTTAGCTTCCCAATTCATCTAAGTAATTGTTCTTGAATCGAAGCCTAACGGCTACCGAGCTGTCGCCACCTTATCTCTCAGAACTGCGACAAGAACTAGGTCTAGAGCAAGTGCTGGCAGGAAGTAAGGTAGAATGGGTGGCTTATCGCGATCGCTATCTCAAGGGTAAGGAAGCCAAAATTCTGTTAGATCTGTTATGAGAGGAACTCGCTCCCAGCGCTGAAGTGAAAATCTGGGTACTAGAAAATGCTAAGGAGCAGTCTGCCTCTGAACGAAAATCAGACCTAGAAGCTGTCCTTAGAGAAGTTGAGGAGATGGGAGTCTCTTGTCAGGCGCTCGTGCAGCCTCAACATCACTCCAAACACTTTCCCCATCCCCGTATCCTGGAAATTCACAGACAGGAGGGACGGCAGTATAAAGTCGTGCTTGATATGGGACTTGACTTTTTAGAGGCGAGAGGTGACGCAACGTATTCTGTAACTAAACCAACCTATGTGGTCGTTACCTGCTGTTAGATGGATGGGTATGGCAGTAGCCTGTAAATAAAAATTACTACTCAGTGACACCGCGATTGTACGGAGGCTAGATTGATGCAGGACTATCCAGTCCTTGATTAATGGCAATTTATACCTATATCAGAACACATAAAAACTGTGAAACCTGATAGGGTAGTCGATTGCTCATTATTTAATTGAATTTTTTCCGGATAACTATAGGCAATTAATGAAAACTTATTATTAGCTAACTTTCTGAGAGAAAATAATTTTGGATAGATGCTTTTGTTGAAGCATTGGAGGGAACTCTCTTACGAGAGTTCCTATGTATTTATAGGGATGAAGCGATCGCCAGCAAATTATCATCAATATCTGCCAGAACATTAGCAGTGTCCCAGCAGTGAAATCACTAGGGTCTTCGCCGAGCAATTTTCGAGTTAAGTGGAAACTGTTCAGGAACAATCAGTTGAACTAAGAGGAGTTGAAAAAATGACAGAAATGATTTCCCCACCAAACCTCCAGGAAACAGATTCCTTACTTAGTGCCCTGTTTGAGGAAGTAAAGGAGAAGGAACGTTATCTGGCTGGTGGCACAGAACTCACAGTAGGTGCTGCGGCTGTTGACCAACTGTTTCAAACGAAAGTTCGCTTTGGTAATCCTTGCGATCGCCTGATTCACCTTACAGAGGAGACATTCAAAGAGAGTGGTGCCGAACTCAATGGCATTTATCGCCAACAGATGTATCAGCAGTACGATTTCTACTATATGACGGTACCTGTTGACCTGCTTCCTAAACCTGGTGCCCAGTTTCGGCGTTTGACCTGTCAGTTAGACTTCGGACCCAAGGGGAGTGGTGAGCCAATCGTCCAAACTATTTTTCCTAACCAGAAGTGGCGAGATGTTATGAACTTTGGAGTTGGCATGGAAATTGGGTTGGATGGCAACCTGGATTGGAGTGCAGGGGTTGACTCTTCTGTACTTACCGAAATTATAGAACAGCTACCAGGTGAGCTGAAAGCGAAAGCAGCAAATAAAAATGAATTCAAAGCCTTTGTTGCTCTTCCGGCATTCAAATATGAACTTGGTAAGACAGAAGTTACGGCTTTGGGTGAGGGAAATTCTGTCTGCTACTGGCGTATCCAAGACCAGGAAATTCAAAAAATTGGAACGGCAAGATTTGCCATTGTGTTTAAAGTTCCTAAGGGCATGGAATCTATTAATTTACGCGGTATTGCCTGGGCAGAACCTAACATGAACTGGCTGACAGCAGATGTACGAGATGTATTTGATGAGTTGGCAGAGCGGTTTCAAAATCTTGTGAAGCGTAAGGATGAAGCAGCTAGCCAGCTGGCACGCGGAGCTTCAGAGGAATGGACGCTAGCTCTTCCTCAAGGCGCTACTAATTCATAACTGACATTTCACTCAGTAAATTAGCATAACTTTGTTGGAATCAGTAGAAATTTTTAGATATTTGCTGTGTAAATGCTGTTCCAACTGTTATCAAGTCTAAATGGTAAATATTGATTTGGAGGAGCTTAGGCAATGGATAAACCTTATTTTACGTACCGAATTCAAGTGGTTAGTCGTGAACGGGTGAGGGTTGACAAGCGGAACTCTCAAAACCAGTCTATTTCAGACGAACCTCCACGGAATCTCCGATATCAAGAAAAGATTGAGTTAATTACAGGACTTGTTAAGAAAGCCCGTGATAATCAATTGAACAAAGCTGAACCAATTAAAGAATTGGGAGAAGCCTTGTTTGATTTGTTGTTTGATGATGCAGGTGCTAGAGATTTCATCAATTTCTATGACGAGGTTGTGCAACAGAAAAAGCAGTTCTTGCGGGTCCAACTGGATATTGATGAAGAGATAATGCCTGAACTGGCTGCTCTGCCCTGGGAATTCATGTCTTTGCCTGCCCGGTTTAACCGTGAAATCTGGTTGGCAACCGATCCTCAGGTTATATTCTCTCGCCATCGGGCTTTGTTGACTGAACCTGTTGTTATCCAGTTGGGTAAGGATGAAAAGCTGAGAATTGCCCTAGTGGTTTCAGCTCCACCGGGTATGGAGTTTGACTATCAGCCAGTGGTAGAAGTTTTAC
>DATNQP010000190.1:0-8338 GCA_036703965.1 Leptolyngbyaceae cyanobacterium | reverse complement strand
TAAGTTGATAATCAGAACCACTGGCTAAACTAGTCGGCACCGTCCAGGACTCACTACCATCACTGGCGGTGGAACTGCTGATTGTGGAATCATACGTCCCATCTTTGTACAGTTCTAACTTGACATTGTCAGCGATGTTGTCATTCCAGGTAATGTTGTAGGTACTACCGGGTTGCCAACTTTCTCCACCATTGGGACTGGTGATGGTGATGTAGGGGGCGACGGTAAATGTTGTCTGATATTCGTTACTGGTAGCCCCCGACTGGTCATAGGCTCTGCCCGACAATATATAGTCACCCGGTGTTAGATTGCTTAATTCATAGTTAAAATTCGCCCAGTTCGTATCACCCGCCAAAGCAGTGAAAGTACTAGTGTTATCGATATCTTGCCAACTGCCATCAGGTGTTTGCAGCCGGAAATCAATGGTGGAAAGATCGGTGTAACTATTACCGTCATAAACCTTGGCATCAGTAAGGCTGACAGTTCCGGTACTTTGGGTGGTGTTGAATTGCAATTCTTGAGGCGCTTGGTTGGCAGAAACGCTCAAGTTGTAGGAAGTACTGGCGTTGTTGCTGCCTGGTAAGACCAAGAGGTAGTAAGTTCCAGCAGACAGGGTCGTTTTGATGGCTTCAGGTGTTGTGCCAAGGTTAGTTGCAGTCTGCAAAAGTTGACCCGTACCATTGAGCAGCCGAACATTGGCATCGGCACTCATCCCATCAACGGACAGAGCGAGGCTGCTACTCCCGCTAAGAGTAAAGCTGTAGAAATCTTTGGTATCCAGGGGACTTACCCAATCGGTGAAGGTCTGAGTACTTGGAGTAAGCTCCAGACCTCTAGCTGTACTTAGCGTGTTACCTGCATAATCAAACGGCATAGTTATCTCCCCCTGGTAGTAAAATCATCTCACCATAGGAAGATTTTTTGTACCACTATCTGAGGTAAGAGAAATAATCCATATTTTTATACATATTTTGGATAATTTTTGTTCTACCCTTACATAGCCGGTAATATTATATATGTTAAGAAAAATTAAGGTGCTTGCGTTTTCCACTTCTGGCAACCCCAGGCGGTTACTTAGTGCTGACTAGCTGGAACAGATGTTAGTGAGGCTGTAGTAGTAATAGGCGTGTCTGGAAAGTCGGGGCTGGAGTACTATAGGGCCTGAAAAAGGCGATCGCTCTTGTAGGAGTCAATCCCGATAAAAACTGCCAGGTTGCGATCAAAGTTTGTTATGTCTCACTGGTCTCCAACAAAACGAGGGACAAAGAATGACGACGCTATTAATTCAATCCCCAAGCGTCCCCCTGACGGTCAATCTTCCTTGTATCAAATCAATGACTGTTGAACAGTTCTACGAATTCTGTCAAGCCAATCGCGATTTGAGAATTGAGCGTACCGCTAGTGGGGAAGTCATTATTATGCCACCAGCTTTTTCAGATACAGGCAATCGCAACTTCAAGATTGCCGTACAACTGGGGAACTGGGCAGAACAAGATGGAACAGGTGAAACGTTTGACTCCAGTGCAGGCTTTACCCTGCCCAATGGGGCAACCCGCTCTCCTGATGCATCCTGGATTAAACTAGAGCGCTGGAATGCCTTAACTGAAGAACAAAAAGCCTCATTCGCACCAATTTGTCCAGACTTCGTGATTGAGTTACGCTCTAAGAGCGATACACTCAGTGGCTTGCAAGACAAGATGCAGGAATACATTGCCAATGGCGTAGCACTCGGCTTATTGATTGATCGCAAAAACCAAAAAGTCTACATCTACCGCCCCAATCAAGAACCTGAAATCTTAGATAATCCCGAAACAGTGAGTGGAAATCCAGAGTTACCAGGATTTGTCTTGCGAATGGCAAAAATCTGGTGATTGACTCTCAAGAAGCGATCGCATTTTCCCCTTTAGGTAATCCAAAAACGCGATCGCTCTGTAGTTTGCTGAACTCCAAAAATCTGAAGCTCCCCTAACGGGACTTAAACGAAAAACCAGCGGTTCAGATACCCGACTTCTTTAAGAAGTCTGGTCTTTCGCCTTTATCCTAAAATTGCCTACACGGCTAACTGCTGACGTTGATAGAGAGACCAATATAGTCCCTTTTGTTGTAACAACTCAGAGTGAGTGCCTTTTTCAGCCAGAATGCCTTTTTCCAAAACCAAAATTAAGTCAGCGCGTTTCAGGGGCGCAAAACGGTGAGCAATCAAGAAGACTGTGCGATTTTTGGAAATACTCTGTAAGTTCTGGAGAACTTGTTGCTCCGTCTCACTATCTAAACCGCTAGTCGCTTCGTCTAGAACTAAAACCGGTGCTTGGGAGAGAAATAAACGGGCTAAGGCAATGCGTTGCCGCTGTCCCCCAGATAGCGCTGTGCCGCGTTCCCCAACATTGCTTTCGTAACCTTGGGATAATTCACTGATAAAGTCATGGGCAACCGCTAGTCTGGCAGCTTCTACAACTTGTTCAGCGGTAATGTCTGGATTACCTAAGGTGATATTTTCCAAAATGGAACCGTTGAAGAGGAAATCTTCTTGGAGAACAACGCCAATTTGTTGCCTCAGAGACGCCAAATCAGCACTTTTAAGATCAAAGCCATCAATCAGGATACGACCCGACTCCGGTTGGTAGAGGCGTTGCAGGAGCTTAGAAAGGGTACTCTTACCCGAACCGCTCCTGCCCACAATTCCGACAAACATCCCCGGCTGCACCGTAAAGGAAATTCCCCGCAAAATAGCTTCTTGATTCGGTCGGTAGCGGAAGAAAACTTGGTCGAACGTAACTTGACCAGCCAGGGGGGGAAGCACTAGACCTGATCCGGGTTCAGCTTCCGGGGCGACATTGAGAATATCCCCAATCCGGTCTACAGAGAGCAAGACTTGTTGGAGATTTTGCCACAGTTGTACTAGACGTAACAGGGGTCCTGTGACTCGACCTGAAAGCATTTGAAATGCCACCAGTTGACCAACCGTTAGCTTGTGTTCGATGACTAGCTTGGCTCCAAACCAGAGAATAAGCAAGCTGGAGAAACTAGTGAGAAAGCTGCCGATGTTATTGCTAATGTTGGAAGTTGTGGAGGCTCTAAAGCCAGTACGAATGTAGCGGGCAAATAATCCTTCCCAGCGATCGCGTGCTGTTCGTTCGGCAGCATGAGCCTTAACGGCATGAATCCCGGTGACTGTCTCCACGAGAAATGATTGACTATCGGCACTGCGATTAAAGGTTTCATTGAGCCAGTTGCGGAGAATTGGAGTCGCAAGCAGTGTCAATATTGCAAATAGCGGAATCACTGCTAAGGCAACCCAGGTGAGTTGGACATTGTAGTAAAACATCAGAACCAGGTACACCAGCGTAAAGAGGCTGTCTAAGATGACAGTCAGGGCGGTGCCGGTGAGAAACTGGCGAATGTTTTCTAGTTCCTGGACGCGTGCCACCGTGTCTCCCACCCGACGCGCCTCAAAATAGGCTAGAGGTAAGCGCATCAAGTGACGAAATACCTGGGCTGATAAGCTTAAGTCAAGGCGGCGGGCGGTATGGGTAAAGATGAATAGTCGCAAAATGCCCAGAAGCGCCTCAAAGAAAGCGACTAACAACAGAGCGATACCCATTACATCTAAAGTAGGGAGGCTTTCCTGCACCATCACTTTGTCGATGATCACCTGAGTGATGATGGGAGTTGCTAGCCCCAAAAGCTGCAAGATGAAAGAGGCAAAGAGTACCTCTAAGAGTAAGCCTCGATAGCGCCAAACCGCTGGTAAAAACCAACTGAGGTTGAATTTATCCTGCCGTTGGATCAGTTCGGCTTGCCAGAGTTGCCCGTTCCAAGCCGCCTCAACGATTGACTGGGGAACACTTTCGCAAGTCTGACTGGGGTTCAATGGATTAGCGATAATTAAGCGATCGCCTCTGACTCCATACACCACAACCCACCCTCTCTCGCCAAGGGGGGGTTCCCAGTACAGCAAAGCAGGAAATGACAACTGTCGCAGGTCACTCCAGGTTACTTGCAACCCTCTCAGCTGCAACCCTAATTTTTCTGCGGCTTCTACAACATGTTTCGGGCGTTGTCCCCTCAGCTGACGTTTCACCCACTCCAACTGGGCTGGGTTTTGTAGCTGTTGTGCCACCATGGTTAAACAGGCAGCCGCCGTATTCAGGCTGGAAACAAAGGGATAACCGGAAATGGGTTGAGGGGCATCAGAGGTTTGAGGAGTAAGACGCGATCGCGATTGATGCCAGAACCGCTCAATTTCTGTCGATGAAGCCCCCGTCCAGAGTGCTGTCTCCCAGCGTACCACCACCACTTCTTTGCTGGAGGCTACTGCTTTGAACGACCCGGAAAGCTTCAGCAAATCACCGAACCAATCCCCTATTCCTAACGTTGCTAACGCCTGACGCGCTCCTTCTTCCCGCAAGCGGATTTTACCGGAAACAACAACGAAATGGTCTCCTGGACTCTCTGTAGACCAGATTTTTTCCCCAACAGTGTAGCGACGAGTTTGAGCTTGATTTTTGAATTGGACTTGCTGGTCAGGACTCAGTAAGGCAAGGGGGGGTTTGTCCCACAACAAACTAATAGATGCATCATCAGTAATCATGGGCTTACCTGAAGCTTAACACTCAGCCTTTGAAGTTTCTGGGCTAGCCATTTTTCAAACAGTTCGTTTTGTAGTGCTTGCTTGAGTTGAGGGTCTTCTAGCGAGGCTGGTAGAACTTGCTCAACTCGAAACAAACCCCAACGTCCCTCAATCTCTAACGGTCCCACCAACTCTCCAGGACTTGCCAAATCAACAGCCGCTCTGAGTATATCCGGCATTGTTCCTCGACTCAAAGCCCCCATCATGCCATTAACCATGCGATCTTCTGCCAGGGAATACTCTTTTGCGAGTTGCTCAAAGCTGCCTCCTTCCTCAATCTGGCTGCGTAGCTCCTCAGCGAGTTCAGCTTGATTAACAATAATGCGAGAGAGTATGACCCGATCCAGAAAGATTTTGCGCTCAATAAAATATTCTTGGAGTTTCGGCTCTGTAATCTGAGCTTTGAGGGTTCCCAGCTTAAAACCAGAAGCTACTTGCGTGTGGAAGGTTGTGTAATCTGTACCATTTTTAGCCAGCCATTCCTGGAAAACTTTAGGGTCACTTAGCTGATGCTGTAGGCGAAAGTCAATCACCGCCTGCTCAATCATCGCCGGATTAATAGTAAGGTTGTCTCGCGCTTTCAGTTCTTGCTCCAGGACATATTGGCGCAGAATTTCCTGTACAAAAGGCCCTAGCTTTCCGGCAGATTGCAGATAGATTAGGGCTTGCTTCAGAGAAATAGATTGTTCATCAACTATCAAAAATGAGCTAGATTCCATATTAATTTCCTAAATTACTTGATAATTTATTTCCACTGACCGGCTTATCTCTGGATTCTACCGTTGTAGCTGTAGTCCTTAGTGGCCTTGGGTTGGCTATTTAGGCAAGAAGTAGATTCTTCACCCTCAGCTACGCGATCGCCCAAGCAATCCCATCACCCTCATCTTCACCTGACACGCCTCGGAAGCTACCAATCAACGGTGAACTACCCCAGACTTCCCGGCGGCTCTGTTAAATTAACAAGTAAGTATGAAAAAATCCCCAGCAGGCAAGCTACTCTAATTAACTGATCGCAATAACCTAGAGGCATCCATGCCAAGAATTCAACGTAACGATAACTTTATTGACAAAAGCTTCACGGTGATGGCAGATCTAATCCTGAAGGTTCTGCCGACCAATAAGAAAGCCAAAGAAGCCTTTGCCTACTACCGTGACGGCATGTCAGCTCAGGCTGATGGCGAATATGCCGAAGCCTTGGATAACTACAACGAAGCTCTGACTCTAGAAGAAGACCCCTACGACCGCAGCTATATTCTTTACAACATGGGGCTGATTTACGCGAGCAACGGTGAGCATGAGATAGCTTTGGATCTCTATCATCAGGCAATTGACCTCAACCCCCGTCTTCCTCAAGCACTCAACAACATTGCCGTGATTTACCACTACCAGGGTGACGTGCAAACGGAAGCTGGGAACGCTGAAGGCGCTGAGGCTTTGTATAACCAAGCTGCTGAATATTGGAAAAGAGCGATTCGCATTGCCCCTAACAACTACATTGAGGCACAAAACTGGCTCAAAACTACGGGTCGCTCTGCAATGGATATCTACTTTTAGTCATTAGTCTGAACAGGGGTTGAAAGTTGGCAGGTTGAAGGTTAGAACTTTCAACCTGCCAACTTTTAACCTAATCCCTACCCCTAACCCCTAAACCCTAACCCCTAACCATTTCCATGATTGACCGTGAGCAAGTTCACAAAGTTGCCAATCTTGCCCGCTTAGAGTTGACAGCTGAGGAAGAGGAGCAATTTGCAGCTCAGATGAATAGCATTCTGGAGTATTTTGAACAGCTGAGTGAATTAGACACAGCTGATGTAGCACCGACAACACGGGCGATTGATGTTAGTAATGTGACACGACCCGATGAACTGCAACCCTACCCTGACCGGGAAGCTATCCTTAAGGAGGCTCCTGACCAGGATGGCGATTTCTTCAAAGTACCAAAAATCCTCCAAGCTGAAGAGTAATAGGTATCTGGAGTGAAGTTCTTATCCAAATCTCCATTAAGACAAGCATTCACAAGGGGTACATATGGCATTAGGTCAGCTAATTGAGGGGAAGTGGGTATCCAAACGTGAGCAGGAAGACTCACAAGGACGATTCCTCCGCCCATCGACCACGTTCCGCGATCGCATTACCCCCGATGGTTCCAGCGGCTTCAAGGCGGAGTCTGGTCGCTATCATCTCTATATCAGCTGGGCTTGTCCTTGGGCGCATCGAACCGCCATTATGCGGACGTTGAAGGGATTAGAGGACGCAATAACGTTTTCAGTCGTCGATCCGTTGATGGGTGAAGAAGGCTGGGCATTCTCAGATTACCCAGGCTCGATTCCTGATACAGTCAACGGTACCCCATACCTTCGGAATGTTTACCTCAAAGCTGACCCTAAATTTACCGGACGAGTGACGGTTCCGGTTCTCTGGGATAAAGAAACTAACACAATCGTCAACAACGAATCCCGCAACATCATCCGGATGTTTGATACAGAGTTTGACTCTGTTGTCAAGTCAAATGTGAACTTCTACCCGAAGGACTTGCAGGAAACAATTGACCAGACCATTGAGGCAATCTACCAACCTATTAATAATGGTGTGTACCGAGCAGGATTTGCGACAACTCAAGAGGCTTACGAAGAAGCAGTAACCGAACTATTCGACGCCCTCAATTACTGGGAAGGGGTGCTAGAGAAGCAGCGCTATTTGTGTGGCGATTCCCTAACTGAAGCCGACTGGTGTATGTTCACAACATTGTTCCGCTTCGACGCTGTCTACTACGTCCACTTCAAGTGCAACCTACGCCATATTTTTGAATACCCAAATCTCTGGAACTATCTACTAGACCTCTACCAGCAGCCAGGAGTCAAGCAGACGTGCAATCTTGACCACATCAAGCTGCATTACTACAAGAGTCATCCCAACGTAAACCCCTATGGCATCGTTCCCAAGGGGCCAATCCTTGATTTCGACACCCCTCACAATCGGCAGCAACTAACAAGGGTTGCGGCTCAAGCTTGAGTTTACAAATCAATTCAAGGCGATCGCTCATACTGTAAAAGAGTCGAGCCTTTTAAGTCTATGGTCAATCCTCTTTCTACGCCCCACAGCGAATATCACTGGGACGGCAGTAGCGCTCGCTTCTTTGAAGGTTGGTACTATCGCGTTACCTTACCCCATTGCCGTCAAACTTTTGCGTTCATGTATTCCATAGATGACCCAATTGGCGGTAAACCCTGTAGCGGTGGTGCAGCCCAAATTCTCGGTCCTGATGATGAATATCTTTGGCGTACCTTCCCAAAAGTTGACGAGTTTTGGGCATCATCAGAATCTCTAGCACTGGGACATTGGGGTAAAACAGACTTACAAACTCCACCCCAATACCTTCATCCAGCTAAATTTGAGCGTCACATCAAAGAAGGCTATCAAGCGACAGCGACTTGGCATCAAGGCATTATTCACGATCCTGCAAGTGAGCGTTACTGTCATTGGCAGTATGAAATCAAGCCTATCTATGGTTGGGGCGATCGGGGCACACCCCAGCAATCAACAGCGGGCTGGCTCTCGTATTTACCAATATTTGAACCAGGATGGCAGATTTTGATGGCACACGGTCTGGCAACCGGGTGGATTGAGTGGAACGGCAAACGCTACGATTTCACTGATGCCCCCGCCTATAGCGAAAAAAATTGGGGTCGTGCCTTTCCTCAAAAGTGG
>DATNQP010000189.1:0-14678 GCA_036703965.1 Leptolyngbyaceae cyanobacterium | reverse complement strand
CGGAAGATTATTTTGGCCACCTGAAGTAGAAGGTTGCTCCAGCACCCACTTCTGACTCAAGCCAAACCTGTCCACCTCGGCTTTCGACAATCTTCTTAACGATTGAGAGACCAACGCCTGTTCCTTCAACTTTATCTCGCGCTTCTAGCCTTTGGAAAATGCTCCAAATCTTTTTGTGATACTCAGGTGCAATCCCTGAACCGTTGTCAGCGATCGCAAACTCATAGTATTTCCCTATTTCTCGAACACTCACTTGGATACGGGCATTGGCCCCCTGGGTGTACTTGATTGCATTGCTAATCAAGTTCATAAAGACCTGCTCCAGTGGTACCCTCTCTGTCTTAAAGGTGGGCATTCCTGGCTCTACAACCATTAAAACGTCCGGTGGGGGAGCCAAGAGTTCAATGACTTCAGAAAGTAAGGCAGAAACATTCACTGTTTCAACCTTTTGGATACGACCCGCCCGCGAATATTGCAAAATACCATCAATCAGCGCTCCCATACGGTGTACACGCTTACGCATCAGGTTCATATGTTCGCGGGACTCGCCGGTGAGTTGATCGGCAAGATCTTCCTCAATCCACTCGGAAAGATTTGCGATCGCTCTTAAGGGCGCTTTCAAATCATGGGAGGCAACATAAGCAAATTGATCCAGTTCCTGGTTGCTGCGCTCTAATGCTTGCGTGAGGCGAGTAAGTTCCTCTGCCTTCTTCTCAATCTCCTGTCTTGCCCGTACTTGCTCGGTAACTTCAACCGCATGGGTCATTAAACCATAAACTTTACCATCGGCATCCAGCAAGGGTTGGTAGACGAAATTCCAGAAGCTCTCTTCCCACTTGCCATCCCCGTTGCGGTCAAATACCGCCCGCATTTCTTTGCCGATGAATGGCTTGCCAGTGGCATAAACCTGGTCTAACAACTCGAAAAAGCCCTGTCCTTCTAGCTCAGGGAATACCTCGCGGGCGGGCTTACCCAATAAATCGTACTTACCAACTAATTGGGTATAGAGCGAATTACTCGTTTCAATAATATGGTTGGGTCCACGAGACGTTTGAATCGCCGCCGGGGCTTGCATGAAAACGCGCTGCAACTCCTCCCGCGCCGCTTGTGCCTCGGCTAAAGCGCGATCGTGTGCCTCTTGGACTTGCTTACGTTCTGTAATATCGGTGTATATGCCTACCCACTCCCGAATGCTACCATCAGGTTCCAACACAGGCACAGCCCGAACGCTCATGTATCTGTACTCACCGTCGTAACGCCGTAATCTGTGTTCAACTTGGTAAAGGGTACGGCTGGCAAGGGCAGCTACCCACGCCTGCGATGTGAGGGGCTGGTCATCTGGGTGGACGGCATTGAGCCACCCCCATCCCTTGTATTCCTCAAACGTCTGTCCTGTGAAGGCGCTCCAACCGGGCTGTTCGGTGACCAGTTCCCCCTCAACGTTAGTGTCCCAGATGATCTGGGCTGTGGCTTCAACGAGGCAACGGTATCGCTCCTCGCTCTTGCGAAGCGCCTCCTGCACTCTCTCCAACTCCATCCGTGCCTCCCATTCACGGGATAGTTGCTGATTGTTTCTCTGTGCTTCCTTCTCTTTTTCCTTTTCCTTGGTGATATCCACCATTACGCCGCGAAGCCGATGGGCGCAACCGTTCTCACCCTTGACCACACGCACCATGTCTTTGAGCCATACCACACGACCATCTTTGGCGATCGCGCGATACTGAAATTCATGGTCTCGGCTCTCGTGAGTTGCCCTCACAGCGAAGTTGATGCACCACTTACGGTCTTCTGGATGCAGCAGGCAGTCCTGCCAGAAATTGGGTTCATTTAACCACCGGCTGATGGGATAGCCAAAAATATCCTGTGCGCGATCGCTGACGAATGTAAATTTCCACCGCAGAGCATCCATCTCCCAGACAATGACATCGAGTCCCTGCACCAAATCAACTAAGCGATCGCGGGCTTGAGCCTCAACTTGCGCCGTTATTGGCGTTATTGCATCGTTAACGTGGCATGGTGCTATTAGTAACTCGGTCTCACTCATGCTCAATTCTCCTTAGATTGGGATGGAATGTGGCGCAGGAAAGCACGGGTTATTTGGGATGTTAGCCATAGCTCCTCAGGAATGCATCTAGCTTAGGTATGAATAAGGAATACTTTCGTTGCGAATTACGCTTGGCGATCGCCTCTGCACTTCAGCTCATAACCCCCCTCAAGGAAGATGTCAGCTTAATTAGTATTTTTCTACTATTCACGGGGTTACTTACGGAATCAAAAAGTCAGACGAGCACTATCAATTCAAAGTTCTCTGCAACGAGATTTTTAAGTACGAAATTTGTCCTAAACCCTAGAAATAAATAAGGGAGATTTGAATGAATCGAGTAATTTATTGGTTGAAAAACATTAACCTACGTCAGATTGCCACTGTTTTTATGGCAGCAATGACATTTCTAGTAATTCCTGCTTTTAGCTACAACGTATCAGTTCAAGCACAAGCTGAGACATTAATTGCTGATACAGATTCTTACAAAGTAGACAGCGCTACCATTAAAAGAATCCAAGAAAAAGCTGAAGACCTGGGTGACAGTCCGGAAAGACCCATTGGTGATACTGGCTTAAAGAACATTAGAAAGCTTGGTGAAAATGTCCCCGAAACGATTGAACTTAATGCTCGCCAAGGGTTCTTTAGTGGGGACCCAGATAATCTGGACAAAAAAACTGTTTTAGATGATGTTCAAGACCGAGTCGAGGGAGCCGTTAAAGGTACAAAGCAGGCTGTGAAAGATGCTACTTCTTGAGCAACAGTTGGGGTGAAGTCAACTGAAGGCTGAAGCTTCACAAGGTGGTAGTTGACTCCTCTTATCCCTCTTCTGTCACTTTCCCTAGAGAATATTCCAAAGCCGCGATTTTGTAGGGGCGAAGCATTGCGGCGAATAATCTTTGCCTGATTGGTCAAATCCTTCTCTGGCAATGCTTCGCCCTTTTTCTCTGCCGAGAGTGACAAAAGAGGGTTATAGCGCTTCTCAGTTGAGTGCAATACAGTAGACCTCTTGCAAAAATACTGGAGATTAAGAACCGCAGATAAACGCAGATAAATCTGATGGTTTATGGAGTGAGATCGACTTTTGCAAGAGGTCTAGTCTTTTGTAGGGGCTAAGGTATTCGTCCCCCTACCATGTAGTCCAGGCAAGTGAGAACCGCTATATCACCTACCACCTAATGCTGAGTACCTGTACCCAAACATCTTTAGCGTCAATAAAGGTGTAGCCTCAATAAATGGAAATGGTATAATGTCTATCCCTTTTCTGTCACTTTAAGAAAATTCAACAAATATACGTGAATCCAGCCAACGCAAAATGAAGGTTTCACCCCAGTTTGACAGAAGAGGGATAACCCCTTTTGGCTGAGCGAGATCAAAACTTATCGGGCATCCACACGACTGTCTTGTGTTAGTGAAGCGAGACGCAGTCAGGGGGGCGGTCAAAACCAGTGGGTGATATGCAGAAAATTTCTCCGCGTCCCCGTGTCAGTCTCAACCAACTACTTATGACCACACCCTAGTCAGGGGGCATCCTTATCCCCACGCTTGAAAGACAGGGGAAGAGCAGCTACCCCCTCACACTGCCCCGATTTTGGTCATGAAGGCAAAGAAGTTTGAAGTAAGGTATAAAAAAGTTTACATTTATTAATGAAACCTGCCTGAAATATTTAAACTTCATTGCGAAGTCATAAGACGGCAAGAAGAGCGTGATAACTTCTATTAGTGTTAACGAGACAGAGTTAGACAGTTAAAGAAGGAGGACACCTTGGTTTTGCATTCTGCTCAAGCCCCCAATGATTTTTTTCGTGAAGATATTAGTGAGTACGTGGCTCAGCTTCAGCTTCATATGGCGCTACAAGCCCGTAACTTAGTTCCAACCCTCACTAAGGCATCCGATAGCCGAGAGCAGCTATTGCAGCAAACCCAAGCGACGATTGAAAAGCTTGTCTCACGGCAAGCCATTTAAAAATTACGTTGAGGCATTTCGGCGAAATGTCTCTAGATCAACTAAATAAAGCGATGGCACTGTGCGATCGCTTTATTTGTTTGCAAGAGCCACCCGATTTGCAGCAATTAACGATTCAGCATACTGTAGCCCCTCTTGCCACACCTCATAGCCACGGCGCGTCAAATGTAGACCATCCGTTGTCAAATCCTCCCCGATCTGACCTTGTCCATCAGCAAACAAAGCATTGAGATTTAGATAGCCTGCTCCTTCTTGTTTAGCAATGACGGCGATTTGTTGGTTGAGGTTACGAATTCGCTGATTAGGGATGGCGCTCAACCGTGTCGGCAGAATCGACTGCATAACGATTTGAGCTTGTGGGTGATTCAGGCGCAAGCGACGTACAATCTGGCGTAAGTTATTGAGAACAACTGGATCGCTTGCACCCTGACGCAAATCATTGATGCCAGCTAGCAGATAAATAGTACTGGGTCGAGTTTGGGAAAAGGCGGACAACCTTCTCAGAATTTGACCGGAATTCTCACCAGAAATGCCTTGATTGAGCCAAAGTTGACCCTGAGGGAGTCCCTCTGAGGGGAACCACAGACTCAGGGAATCTCCCACTAAAATAGCGAGACGATTGGAACCTTGTCCTTTAGCGACGGCTTTGGCTTCCTGTTCCAGGAGGCGTTGCCACTGCTCATGAGTGGGTTTTGGTAACGATTGTGTCTTTGTAGTTGCTCCCTTTGCCCAAACTGACTGGAAGCTATCAGCAGGCAAGCGGGTATAAATCTTGCCTGCTTTCAGGGCAGCTATTCTTTGGTAATAGAGTTGAGTCCCAGATGTCGGTGAGAACGCACTGGACTGGGGTTTGAGCAACGCTTGCAGATTGGTTCCCTGTGCTGTCGCCGCTTGAGCGACAGCGAGTGTCAGTACGGGAGTTGTAGGTTCTGCTCGGCTTGGCTGCGGCTGGCTGAATTCAGGAAAGCTTGTTTCTAGAATTGGGACAATCTTGTGAGTGATTACAGACTGCAACGTCTGAGCAGCGCTTGAAGCCAACAGCGCACAGAGGTTATCTGGTAGATTCGGGGGTAGCGCCGGTGGAGGCGAAACTGATATTGGTCCTGCTGTTAATAAACTTGCCGCCAGTAGATAGCGATCGCTCATTATGTGACTTCACCACACTCTCCTTTCCTTTTGACAGGGATTATGGATGGCAGTCAGGAATTTTTTTGGAAAACTTCCTGTAACACAGACGAGTGCATCCCAATCCGAGAGCCAAAAGTTCCCAAAATCAAGCCCATCGTCACAACCGCAATCACCAAATTCCGAAGAAAATACTTAAAGTGTTGGTTTAGACTTAGAATTATCCACCTTTTCTCGCCTGACTTCTTCAATTTGACTAACTTCAAAAATCAGGGTGATGGGTTGACCCATTTCTCTGGCAACAAATTCTTCTAAAAGCTGTACCTGTTTGGGGGTCAAAGCTTCCCTACTACGAACACTCAGACGAACTTCAGGCGGATTTGTCAACCAATTAGCATCGCTTTTAATAAGTTCTACCCGTTGAAAGGTAATAGTGCGGTTCAGCAAAGCCCGCTTCAGACTGACTTCCAGTTGCGCTTGCCTAGTCAATTCTACAAAGCTTATACCCAGGGGGATGAACAGTATTGCTGTAAAAGCCAGCGTCCAGCTGAGGGCTTTATGAGCACGGTTTAGTGGGGTGTAGCCTGTTATTAAATAAGTCACCATACAGGAAAGGGTAATTCCCAACAGATTGGTTAAGTAGAGGAGGGTTGCACCCAGACTGAGCGACCAATCTGCTTGAGACAAACCCAAGCCAATGACACAAATTGGCGGCATGAGAGCAACAGCGATCGCAGTTCCCGCCAGAGTACCAGAAACTTTGGGCTGAACTTTGGCAAAGCCACTGATTCCCCCAGCCGCTACGGCAATTCCTAAGTCTAATAACGTTGGTTTAGAACGAGCCACAACTTCACTACCAAATTCTGGAAGTCTCACCAAAGAGCCGACAAACCAAGCTAAAACAATAGCTAGAAGCGTTCCTACTACTATTGAAATTAAACCTTTGCGGAAGAGGACAACGTTGCCTTCTAATGCTCCAAAGGCTAACCCCCGGATCGGTAACATTAGAGGAGCAACGATCATGGCACCGATAATCACAGCAGCACTATCGCCAAGCAATCCCAGGGTAGCGATTACACAGGAGCCGAGAATCAATACAACGTAGTTAGTATCTAAGGTTGATTCCTCCAGCAGCCCACTGATCATTTCGTTTAGAGTTTGTGGAGCAACTTTTCTCCTGCTGAAATATTTAAAGCGATCGCGAATACTATTGAGCAAAATATTCTCCCTGGATCATCAACAAAATCTTTCCAAAACTTAAGGGATGTAGTGCGAGGTAAGTTCTACTACAGCTTGATTTCTGAGTTATTTAAAAGAAGTAGTCATCTTTCTATAGGCTGATAAATATTGAAAGCTTGAATTTATAGGTCTGTTTGGAACGGGTGGGGTCAAAACCAGTTGGTGATATGCAGAAAATTTCTCCGTGTCCCCGCGTCCCCGTGTCAGTCTCAAGCAACTACTTATGACCACACCCGTTTGGAACAGCCACCTGTCAACCTGGGATAGAGTTTCAGATTTCTAATCTCTATTAGTATCAGGAACGGTTGATTCGTGAGGAGAAGTCATGATTTCCGGAATGTCAACAGCGTGGGCGAAGATTCAGGGTATGCTCAACGGCCTGATCGCAATGCTGCCAAACATTGTGTTGGCGTTGATTGTGTTCATGCTGTTTTATTTCGCCGCGAGGATGCTCAAGTCAGTCGTCAAACGTTTTACCCGCAAGCACCGGCAGGCTCGGAATCTAGGTCTGGTGCTGGGACGTTTGTCTCAGGGAATTGTGATGTTAGTGGGCTTATTTGTTGCCTTATCCATTATTATTCCGTCATTCAAGGCAGGCGATTTGATTCAGTTATTGGGAATCAGCGGTGTGGCGATTGGCTTCGCCTTCCGCGACATCCTCCAGAACTTCCTAGCAGGTATTTTGATTCTCTTAACTGAGCCATTCCAGATCGATGACCAGATCATCTTCAAAAACTTTGAGGGAACAGTTGAAAATATCCAGACGCGTGCGACGACAATTAGAACCTATGATGGTCGCCGCATTGTCATTCCCAACTCCGAGCTTTTCACTAATTCGGTGATCGTTAATACTGCCTTTGAAAACCGCCGCTTAGAGTACGACATTGGCATCGGCTACGGCGACGATATTGACCGGGCAAAGCAGCTGATCAAAGAAGCGATCGCTAGTGTAGATGGTGTCTTGAAGAAGCCGTCCCCTGACGCCCTCGTGGTAGCTTTGGCTGAAAGTACTGTCAACATTCGCGCTCGCTGGTGGATCAGCCCACCTAGACGGATGGATGCTCTCGATACGCAGGATAAGGTTCTCACGGCGATTAAGAAAAAACTGGTTGCCAACGGGATTGACTTACCCTTCCCCACACAACAGATTCTCTTCCACGACCAAACCGAGGAAACAGACGGCGATCGCTTGCGCCAGCGAGAAGGGTGGCCAGGTGGAAGTCAGGAAGTGCCGAAACCACGCAGCATTGGTGGCTCGCTCAGGAAGCTTGCTGAGATGCGATCGCCAAGAAACAACAGTGAAGACGGCAACGGTAACTAAGTAGATAAGCATAAAAAACAAGGCTCTTGCGACCACGTACCAGGAATAAACCTTCTGCCCTCTGCCTGGAGCCTTCTGCCTTTTGCCATAACTTCAATGGCGAAATCTGGCAGTTCTTTGAAAGTCCCGACACAGAGGAAATTGAGAGGCTCCCTACTGATACGATAAAAATAGCTGAAAAATCTCTTAATGACGCCCAGCTATGTGGGGCAAGTCAGCAACGAGTAGAAACGACCGACGGCATCTGTACAGCAGCCGTAAGTTATCAGAATATATGCTAACAACAGCTAATTTTCTCACCGCTGCCCAGTGGGTAGGCATTCTTACCTTAGCCTGCGGCGCGATCGCCTTACTGGCTTTTATTTTCAAATGGGGCATCCGGTTTCGGTTGGTGGGGGTAACCGGCTTTTTCGGTGTCCTCACGATTGGTTTATTTGCCCTCGGTGTTGTACCTTTTACCCGCGCTGTGATTCCAGGTGCAGTTCGCTTTTCTTTGACCTACGACAATAGTGGTAACCAAACGGTTATTGCTGTACCACCGCAAATAACGGAATCTGAATTGGAGGCGACTCTCCGCCAAGCTGCCAGTGACTTATTTTCCTATGGACGATCAGGTGGCGCAAATAACCAGATGACCATTCGAGCACGCACCGTCATCCACCCAAAACCCGGTGTGTCTAAACCACTTTTCTTAGGTCAAGTAAAGCGATCGCTCGCTACCCGCGAGGATGAACAAATGGTAATAGACATTTACTCAGAAAGCTTTGCCCAACTGCCAAAACCTACTGCTTAGAGAGCATCGAGTATTGAAGAAGAGGGTTGAACTCATCCCATGACCTTCAGGTATGGAAGGCAGGCAACTTTCCTCTTCGGCAAGCACAAATCTATCACTTTAGAGAGCTGCACTCTACCTGATGTGCAATTGCCTCCGTCTATAGTCAGAATTACTTAGTGCTGAATCTAAGTAGAGTGACAGAGGTAGCACTATCCAGGTTTATGAATAATCGAGAAACTACTGACCGTCCATGAAAAAAGTTTTTTATATTGGATTACGAAAAAAATGGCTACCAAACAGGCAAGTGCAACTATACCTTTAACCGACCAAGATCAGGAAGCGTTAGACGATATTTTTAAGAAAGTAGAGGTTGAAGAGATACGTGAAATTGAGGCAACTGTGGCTCAATACTCGGTTGCGCCTCTTGAAGCCTGGGAAGAGAAAGGTTGGGTAATCAATAGTTCTTTGCCGAAAGCTAGGGTTTGATTCAATCTCTGATTGAGTTCAGTCTGGGATGAGATTTGGAAAAGAGAAGCTGAGTTCTTAAGACTCGTCTTGAAACCCTTACTATTTCTACAGTTTAGAAAATTTAGACTTTAATTGAACCACTACAGCTAATCAGCTCAGGGTCTGGAGGGTTGTCTCTGGAAATCTAATCTCTTGGAGGCAGATTACGGTTAATCCCACTCGCTCTCTACTAGAAAATTAGCTGATAATTAATTTAGGTTAAGCTTTCATATTTGAGCTTTGATTCAATCTGAAACTTTAGAACTACTAGAATGGTCACGTTTGTGCCAGCACTTAGCTACGTTTGCGGCAACAAAGCTGGGAGCTGTTGCAGCTCGACATCTCCAACCTCCGGCAACTCAGCCTGAGAGCCTGCTCCTATTGGCTCAGACTAAAGAAGTTTACCAACTTGAGAGTCGGTTGACGGCTGGGCTGACCTTTGAAGGAGTCCAAGATATTGGCGAGTCTTTAGCACGGGCAGAACTTCAAGGACTGTTGTCAGGGGAACAACTATTCGCGATCGCCACGACACTTGCCGGTGTCCGACGTTTACGTCGCACGATAGATGACCAGGAAGACGTACCGGTGCTATCCCAACTGGTTGCCGAGGTGCGGACTTATCCAGAACTAGAACAAGAAATTCATCACTGCATAGATGACCGGGGCGACGTGACCGACCGGGCGACGCCGAAGCTGGCGGGAATTCGTATTCAGATAAAGTCATTACGAGACCGGATTTATCAGGTTCTTCAAGGGATTTTGCAGCGCCAAGGCGGTGCCGTGCAGCAACAGGTCATTACTCAACGGGGCGATCGCTTTGTTATCCCGGTCAAAGCTCCTCAGAAAGATGCGATTCCTGGTATTGTTCACGATACCTCTAGCACGGGTGCAACTCTCTATATAGAACCCAACGCGATCGTGGGACTGGGAAATCAGCTGAAGGCACAGCGGCGTCAAGAGCAAGCAGAAGAAGAAGCAGTTCTTCGTGCTCTGACGCAACAAGTTGCAGCAGTGAAACCCGACCTAGACCACTTGTTAGCTGTAGCAACGACTTTAGATTTAGCAACGGCAAGGGCGCGGTATAGTCTGTGGTTGGAAGCAAATCCACCGAGATTCATTGACCGTAGTGTTGGGGAAACGATTACTTTGCGTCAGCTGCGTCATCCGCTTCTGGTATGGCAGCAGCAGCATGAACAAGGAACGCCAGTAGTACCAGTTGATGTGCAGATTCAGCAGCAAATTCGAGTCGTGGCAATTACTGGACCCAATACAGGTGGCAAAACCGTTACGTTAAAAACCTTGGGTTTAGCAGCACTGATGGCGAAAGTGGGTCTATTTGTCCCAGCCAGAGAGCCAGTGGAACTACCTTGGTTTGACCAGGTATTGGCAGATATTGGCGATGAGCAGTCCTTGGAGCAAAGTTTATCTACCTTCTCGGGTCACATTCGTCGTATTAGTCGGATTTTGGAAGCCTTAGGGACTGGGGAAGAAGCTGTGCCTACTCCTACAAATCCTCATGAACAGGAAAACAGCACAGACTCCCCCCCTACTCCCTACTCCCGTTCGGCTGAGACGTTCGGCGAGCGCTCAGTCGAGTCGCGCTCACGTCGAAGCCTACTCCCTACTCCCTCCCTAGTGCTGTTGGATGAAGTAGGCGCAGGAACTGACCCAGCTGAAGGCAGTGCTTTAGCGATCGCTCTTTTACAATACCTGGCAGACCACGCCCAACTTACGGTTGCCACGACTCACTATGGCGAACTCAAGGCACTGAAATATCAAGATGAGCGGTTTGAGAATGCCTCGGTTGAGTTTGATGATGTCAGCCTTTCACCCACTTACCGGCTGTTGTGGGGAATTCCAGGTCGTTCTAATGCGTTGGCGATCGCACGACGCTTGGGTTTAAATCCTGAGGTGGTTGACGAGGCTCAAACTCGTGTGGGCGGCGCTTCAGAAGACGTTAACCAGGTGATTGCGGGTCTAGAAGCACAACGTCGTCGTCAGGAAACTAAAGCGAAAGAGGCAACCCAGTTGCTGCAACAAGCAGAACGTCTGCATGACCAGGTGTCTCGTAAGGCAACGCTTTTGCAGGAACGGGAACGCGAGTTGAAGCTTTCTCAAGAACGGGCAGTGCAAGAGGCGATCGCACAAGCGAAGGAAGAAATTGCTCAGGTCATTCGCAAGTTGCAGCATGGCCCAACAATCGCTCAAAATGCCCAAAGAGCAACGGATGCTCTCAATGAAATTGCCCAGCGTCATCTCCCGGCAGTACCGCAATCGAAGCCAAAACCAGGATTTCGACCACAAGTGGGCGATCGCATTCGCATTCCCCGTTTGAATCAAACGGCTGAGGTGTTGAGTGCCCCAGATGATGATGGTGATCTAACTGTACGATTCGGGTTAATGAAAATGACCGTGGCGTTGGCAGATGTTGAATCGCTCGATGGTCAAAAAGCCCAGATACCGGTAAAACAAAAACCAGCACCAGCTCCTGCCGTTGTCGCGCCACCACCTCCCACTGTCCGAACGTCCAAAAATACGATTGATATTCGAGGAAGTCGCGTAGCCGATGCCGAGTTTGAGATAGACCAAGCCATTACCCAGGCAATAGCATTTGGAGTGCTGTGGATTATTCATGGGAAGGGAACAGGTCGCCTACGGCAAGGTGTGCACGAATTTTTGGAAAAGCACCCTCTAGTTGAGCGTTTTGAGCTGGCTGAACAAGCCGAAGGTGGGGCTGGTGTTACCGTTGCCTACCTGAAATAATAATGTCCGACGGGATACCGGGAGTCGCTCAGAAGCCTACACCAACTGAGTACAGTATGGTGTAGGAGATGTCACAATCCATGTGTGTTGAGGTGTAACTTGTGGAAGCGCAAATTTATTTTCCCTTGGGTTCTACTTACCCTAGTGGGAATTATCTGTAGTATCTATCTGTTAAAACCACCACTTGATGATTGGTGTACTGGATATGTATCTTCAAACCCTGCCACCACCAGTATCCATCCCCTCAAAGTCGTTGTTGAACCTTTGCTAGGTCGGCATCGCGTTTACGGGATTTTTATGCTTTCAATTGAGAAATGTCCCCCTGGTGAGCCAGTGCTACTAAGAGTGAGCAATGCTGGCAATTACTGCAAGAACGCAGGTTTTGACGGTCTATTTCAAGAATTGGAAGGACTAGAAGCTCCCTCTGGCTACTATCTGTCGAAACATTACATGAGAACTCGCACCACGCTCTGGTTGATTACCCAGGGGGTGTTGGATCAACTTAGACAACCCCGTAACTGGACACTGACTTATGTACCGAAAAATTAGGGCTAGTTTTGTTAAGAATCTCTAAGTCAAACCCCAAAACTATTCAAATTATCATGCCTGGGGAGGAAACTTGCCGTAAACTCTTGTAGTCGTGTTTCAAGATTGGTAACTGCTGTTTGCCACACTGATTTGATCACCTACTCTAAAGCTATGCGCTCTACCGTAAAGACGCCGACATCGGTTCCTCCGTGGGAAGATTTGCCTCTGGGTCAAGCGCCAGACCCAATGCAGCTGGATAACATTAAAGCCCAGCTGGATTTAGTTCTGCTGAGCCTAGAAGCCTTAGCAGGAATTGGTTCTGAGGCAATGCTTCAGGCAGCAACAGACTTGAATTTAGAGTCAATGGTGTCAGATCGGGTAGCTCTGTGGCGTCTGCGTCAGTCTAACCCCTTGCGAAAAAGTTCGGGAGGGCGGAAAAAGCTAGATGTGGAAGAGGCGCGATCGCTTGTTCTGATTATCTGCTACCTCGCCAGACAGCACCAGGAGCTAATCCGCCGCGCTGTCGCTCTACTGGAACAAATGGCAGAACAAAACAGTGAACCGCACCGTGCTGCTCTGTTGGGAGATTACCTTGATACTTTCAGCAACACCTACCAGGAGCGTATGGAGCAAGGAGAAAACATATCGCCTGAGCAGCTGACTCAGCTGGCGCTCAAACTGCTGATTGATTTGCTCTTCTATAGCGGTCCCAACGGTCACCGGCGTCTCTGGCTAGCATTGCTGGATCGGGCGCGAGACTAAAGCGCTCTCGCCTTCCTTAAGTGAGGAGCGAGGAGTGAGGAGTTAAGACCACCGCACCCTAACTCAAAACTCAAAACTTTATTAATCTCATGCCTTTATCTAATTCAGTTCTGCGACGCTACACTCCCCCCACCTGCACCTTGGAAATCAGGGCAAAAAGTTCACCCCTATCTCGTTGGGTGGGGCAATCCGTGCTAAAGGATTTACACTTTGAGCTTCGCTTTGATGACCCACGCAAGCCAGAAGAGAAACGGGTGACAATCCGAGGCGATCGCACTGATCTAGAAGTTTTGTACGACGCTGTTAACAACTATGTACAGAATTTGCTTGACCCATCCCCAAAGCAGTTTTCGGTAGCACTTCACACACCTGCTCCTGCCAAGGATTCGACGCTCCCTGAAAATCAAAGTGGGGATGCGATCGCTTCACCCTCGTCTGGCATCGCTCCCTCAGAGTCGGTCGCTGCTCAAACGCCGGAGAAAGAACCAAATGAGTCAGACGATTCATCGTCAGTCCGCACTCCGGGGTTAGGTCCCAAAATGCAAGCTTTTAAACCCCGGACACCCCCTAAAGAAATCTACTTAAAAGCAAAAGGCTTAGTTGCCCATGACCTATTTCTCGGTCAGCTGGCTAATGAGGAGTCGGGTTCCGTCATTGACCTGAGTGTGCTACAGCTATTCGACCTCGCGACAGCTCTGGATGAATATGCGGCTGAGGTAGTAGCATTACCAACAAACCTCAAGCCCCTCAGTTGGAAGAAAACTCCAGCTGCTTGGACGGGGGCAGCAGCAGGGGTACTGTTGGCGGTAGGTGTTACAACCGCTGGGGTTAAATTCCTTAACCAACCTAAGACCCAGCAGGAAGCTGCTGCACCAACAGCCGGTCAACAGCCCAGTCCGACTGCGCCGCCTCCACTCATCTCTCAAGTGCCGCCAGCGTCGCCCTCTCCACTACCAACGCCAGTTGTGCCAACCCCTCTTGCCTCCGCGCCAAAGTTGGCTCCTCCTCCTCCGGTGACCGTTCCAATTCCTCCGACGCGCAGCCTGCCGTCATTGAATCAACCCCAGATTCTCTCTGTCAGCCCATCCCCAGAAAGGATAATTATCCCGCCAGGGCGTCCTAGTCGTCCTGCTCCCGCTCGTGTTCCTAATGGAATATCGCTTCTTCCTGGTTCTTCGGTTCCTAGTGTGACCAGTTCTCGTTCTTCGCCTGAAACGGCTCCAGCCCAGCAAAGTACACCCAGCGCCCCAACAACGCCTCCACCTCTGCCGAATTTTCCAACTCTCCAAGGAGCTTCTCCTGAGGTTGCCCCGGAGGTTACCCCTTCACCTAGCACTCGCAGTCTTCCTCGCTCAGCTGATTTGAACCCATCAGAGTCTGCCTCAGTTGGAAATGCTGCTGATAATACCCTGTTTGACAATATTCCTCAGGTCGCAGAGGCGAGAAACTATCTCCAGCAGCGATGGAAACCACCCTCTGGCTTGACGCAAACTCTGGAATACAGTCTGTTGCTAAATGAAGATGGTTCAATTCAACGAATTATTCCCCTAGGGCAAGCAGCGCAAGAGAACATAGACAAAACGGATATACCTTTGCCCGGTCAACCGTTTGTTTCTGCGGTAGAGGCGGGAAAAAATCCAATAATCCGTGT